>DAITQE010000130.1:2244-8000 GCA_036833235.1 Opitutus sp. | reverse complement strand
AGGCCGCGGTCGTCGCAAGCGACGACCCTACAGGTCCACCGCCAACCGGCAGATGTCGCCCAGCATTCCTTCCCGCACGCAGGCTTGCAGCATCAGCGGAAATCCCGCCCACTATTCCGATTCATGTCATCTCCGGAACCGATCCGCCTGCAAAAGTACCTCGCCGACGCCGGCATCTGCTCACGGCGCGCCGCCGAGGCGCTGATCGCGCAAGGACAGGTGTGGGTCAACGGAACCGCCGCAAGTCTCGGGCAAAAAGTCACCCCGGGCGTTGATCGGATTACGACCGGTGGCAAAGCGGTGCGTTCGACCGCACAGCCACGAGTCACGCTCGCGATGCACAAACCGCGCGGGCTGGTTTGTTCAAATGACGATCCGCACAACCCGGAAACGATTTTCACTGTGCTGCCGCGCGAATTTTCGAAGCTTCGGTTTTTCTGCGCGGGGCGTCTGGACAAGGATAGCGAGGGGCTTGTAATTCTGACGACTGATGGCGATCTCGCGCACCGGTTGATGCATCCCTCAAATGTTGTGGTGAAGCGCTATCACGTGATCCTGGAGAAACCGTTTTCGGCCAAGCGACTTGGCTCGTTGGTCAAAGGCGTCATGGTGGAAGGCGAGCGCCTGAAGGTTGAGCGCGCGGCGTTGATCAATCCAGGACCTGGCGGCGATTCGACCAACCTCGATGTGCACATGCACCACGGCAAAAAGCGTGAAATCCGTCAGCTCTTCACAACGCTGGGTTACGATGTGAAGCGTCTGCGCCGTTACCAAATCGGTGGCTTCCGCTTGAAAGGCATCCCGCTTCGCGCCATGAAAAAACTTTCCTCAGGCGAAATTGAAACGCTTTTTCACACACCCCGCACGCCACACGCGGCCCTCGAAGCCGTCGCTGGCGAGACTCACAACTCCTCCCATGAATAATCTATTCTCTCGTTCCCTCTTCGCGGCCTTCGCCGGATTCATGCTCTCGGCGGCTGTCGGTGCTGCCGCGCCGCTCCCGGCGACATCCGCGGTCCATACTAAACCAGACGAAAAATCGCCCGCGATCACGTTCTTGAAGGCAGGCTCCGAACCCGTGGTCGCCAACGACGCGCTCGCCACCGCCCCAGCCGGCTGGCTCCCGGTCGAACTGCCCGGCCCGTTCGAAGGCTACGTTGGCAGCAAAGATGTCTTGAAGAGTCTCGACCTGCGTGTCGGTGCTCAAATTCATCTGACGCCCAAACCTGACTCGGGAATTTTGACGACGATGGAACCCGGCGACCATGCTGAGATCACCGGCCTGCACGGTCGTTGGACGCAGGTCCGGATCGCGAAAAAAATCACCGGCTATGTTCACCTCGGCACTGCACCTGCAACGTCTGCGCCGGCTGCTGCCTCGCCGACTCCGGGTCGAGCTCCGGCGCCAATGTCACCTTCTCCCGTTGGCACCACGGCTTATGGCGTAACGTCCGCCGGTCACCCCGCACCGATGGTTAATCTGAGCGACGCCGACGGCGCCACCCTGCCCCGACTCTTTCAAGGAAAGTTCGTTTCGACTCGCAGTGCCTTCCGGCCCCGCCGCCCCTACGACTGGGCTGTGAATGACGACGCCGGCGTGCGCTACGCCTACCTCGACATCAGCAAGTTGCTCCTCACCGAACAAATCGAGAGCTATGTTAATCACAATGTCGTCGTTTACGGCGCCGCCAAGCCTGTCCCCGGCGGAAAAGACATCGTGATCGAAGTCGAAAGTTTGCAGCTCAAGTAACGAGTCGCGAGCAGTGGCTAGCAACCATTCGGGCTCACCTTCGGCCGTGAGCTGCTCGCTACTCGGTCCCCCGCTACTCGCTCCTTTTTTCATGCCCCTCATTGACGGAAACCAAATCGCTGCAGCCATCGCAGCGGAGCTCAAATCCGAGGTTGCCGCGATCACCGGCCGCAAGCCGTGTATCGCGCTCGTTCGCGTCGGTGACGATCCGGCGTCGGTTTCCTATGTGAAGAAAAAAGAGAAAACGGCGGCGGAGATCGGCATTACCAGCCGGATCATTTTGCGGCCGGTTACGATTTCGCAGGAAGAACTCTTCGCACTGTTGGACAAGTTAAACGCGGACTCGAGCGTCGACGGAATTCTCGTTCAATCGCCTTTGCCGAAGCATATCAACGAGGTCGCGGTTTTCCGGCGAGTCTCGCCTGAAAAAGATGTCGACGGCTTCAACACGCTGAATCTCGGGAAGGTCGCGCAGGAGGACGAAACGGGTTTTGTGTCCTGCACGCCGGCGGGAATCATGGAATTGCTCGCGCGCAGCGGCGTTGATTTGAAAGGAAAACACGTCGTGGTGCTCGGGCGCTCGTTGATTGTCGGTAAACCCGTGGCGCTGCTCGCGTTGCAAAAAAAAACCGGCGCAAACGGCACGGTCACCATCTGTCACTCCGCCACGACCAATCTGCCCGCGCTGACGCGGCAGGCCGACGTTTTGATCGCTGCCATCGGGCGTCCAGAATTCGTTACCGGCAATATGGTAAAGCCTGGAGTCGTGGTCATCGACGTGGGCATCAACCGAGTCGAAGACCCGTCTAAAAAATCCGGCTACCGGCTCACGGGCGACGTCCATTTCGCATCGGTTTCTCCTCTTGCGAGCCTCATCACACCTGTCCCCGGTGGCGTCGGACCGATGACGGTGGCGCTCTTGATGAAAAATACCGTGAAGGCGCATCGCCTGGCTGGAAATCACTAGATCAGACGCTCGCCAGGAAACTTGCTCCAGTTGCGCAAAATCGTTTTCCTCCAGCCCAATGGCAGCACCCTCTATCCTCGTCGTCGACGACCAGCCCATCAACGTGCAGTTGCTAAAGCGCAAGTTAGAGCGCGAAGGCATTCAGGTTTCGACTGCCTACAACGGGGTTGAGGCGCTGGAACTGGTGAAGAAGGTTAAGCCGGACCTCATTCTACTGGACGTGATGATGCCGGACATGGACGGCATCGAGGTGTGCCAACACCTGCAATCCGACGAAGTGACGCGCTCGATCCCGATCATTTTCATCACCGCGCGCACCTCGAAAGAAGGGAAACTCGAAGGACTCGGCGTCGGTGCGGTGGATTACATCACCAAACCCATCGACTTGGATGAGACGCTCGCCCGGGTGCAAACCCAGCTGCGTTTCGTGACGATCAATCGCGAGATGATCGATCTCCAACGCCGGTTGGTCGAAGCTCGACGAGCCGCCACGATCGGCGCTGTCACCCAAGGCATCGCGCACAACCTGAACAATCTGCTCGGCGTGGTGATCGGTTATCTCGACCTGATCAAGGCGTATTACGACAAGCCCGAGCAGGTGAAGAAGAACGCGCAGCATGTGGAGGAAGCCGTTCACCGCATCGTTTCAATTATCAAACAGCTCAGCTCGCTCGTCGTGAAATCGCGGCCGCCCGTCGCGAAAGGAAACCTCAAGCGCATGCTGGATAACAGCGTCTCGCGTTTCCACACCGAGTACAAACTCACGGCGCCGGTGACGATCGAAAATCCGCTGGGCGAGTTTGTATTCGAAACAAATTACGAAGTTTTCGAGGAGGTGCTGACGAAGCTGTTGATCAACGCGTGGGAGGCC
Source organism: Opitutus sp. (assembly GCA_036833235.1). GTDB lineage: Bacteria > Verrucomicrobiota > Verrucomicrobiia > Opitutales > Opitutaceae > Opitutus. The sequence continues at coordinate 4,412 of DAITQE010000130.1, read as the reverse complement.
TACGATAACCGTCCGACCGAACCCCGTCCGATCACGATCCATGCCGCGCTGATCAACAAAGCGGACGAGGGCAAACTCCTCGAAGTGCGCGTTGAAGATTCCGGACGCGGCCTTGATGAGGAAATCCGCGATCACATTTTCGAGCCCTTCATCAGCTCCAAACACACGGTCGGTGTTGGGATGGGCCTCACGGTGGCGCGTCACGCGCTGCGCAATCTTGGCGGCGAAGCTACGGTGATCGATCGTGAGGGCGGCGGTGCCGTCGCGATCATCGTACATCCCGTGGAGCCGCGCCGTCCGCGCCGAACCAGCGATGAGTAAAATCGCGTTTCTTGGAGCCGGCAATATGTCGGCGGCAATCATCGACGGATTGCTCGCCCAAAATCCACAGCGCCGTGGAGACATCGCATGCCTCGGCGGCTCCGGCACCAGCGCCCGTTCGCTGGCTGATCGGACAGGCATTCGGCTCGCGGACTCGCTGCAAAACTTGCTCGCGGACGCTGATCTCGTCGTCGTCGCCTTCAAGCCGCAGCACCTCGCGGTTGCGGATCCGCGCCTCGCGGAATTGACCTCGGTAAAACTCGTGATTTCGGTGCTCGCGGGCAAGCGCCTGGCGACGCTCGCGCGGACATTCCCTCACGCGCGAAACGTGGTTCGCACGATGCCGAATACGCCCGCGGCCATCGGCGCAGCAATCACCCCGTACTGCACGCTTCAGCCACTTTCCGCCAGCGATCGCTCCGCCGTCGAGACTCTCCTCGGCGCGTGCGGACAGCATCTGGAACTCGGAGAAGAACACATGAATGCGGTCACCGCCCTCAGCGGAGGTGGCCCGGCGTTTCTGTTCGAATTTGTCGCCGCACTGCGTGATGCCGGTATCGCGGCAAATTTACCGTCGGATGTTTCCGCACGCCTCTCCGTCGAAACCGTTCTCGGCGCCGCGAGATTACTAGCGAGGCGAAATGTGGATCCGGAGACACTGCGCAATCAAGTAACGTCTCCGAATGGAACGACCCTCGCCGGTCTGCGCCGGATGGAAGCGGGGAATTTTCGCAGCATCATTCGTGAAACAATTCTTGCCGCCCAGGCGCGCGCGGCCGAGCTGTCGCAGGACATATAGCGAGAAACCTATTTTCCGCCGCCCAAGATCTTTTCGAGCGCCTGGCCGACGCCCGATTTTTCGAGCGCGATGTCCATCAATTTTTTTGTCAGGTCGCTGTTATCCGTTTGCTCGAGCGTGCCACCGATTTTGATCGGAACCGAAAGCACGGTATAACCGAGACTGTCCTTCCCGGTCTTTAGCATTTTGATCTGCCCAAAGTAATCGCTCAAGCGCCCGCGGGTGCCCAGCGTGATTTTCAAATCGAGCGCCTGCTGCAGGAGCGATTTGCCCGGTTCATAGGTCACCTGCCCAACGCCGCCCAATCGGACATTCGGGGAGATCAACGTAAAGTCCTGCAGTACCAGATTCAGATCGCTGCCTCGCTCCGCCTTGACGCTGAGCTGATCGAATTGGATTTCAGAGAGCTCCTTCACGATGCCGTTGACCGCCGTGATCGTCTCAGCCGTCGCGCCACCAAGAAATCCGCCGACGATTGAAAGGGCCGATTGCCCCGCCTGCAGCTTGTCGGCCGGCAGCGTGGTCGCGAGCATGCGAAACACCCCGCCCTTGCTCGAAACATCGAATCGTCCCCGCGCTCGCTCGGTGGCCTCGTTCAAGTTAGCGCCGCCGCCGGCGACGTGGCCCGTGAGATTCACCTTGCCTTCAAGGCTCGGGAGCTTGGCCGGATCTATGGCGCGAAAGGCCGCCCCGGCGTCGAAATTGTTCAGCGCGACATCCGCGTTCAGCTTGTAGGTTTCTTTCGATTTTGCGTCGTACGTCACGCCGCCCGCGAGTTTCACGTCGCTATCAGTGCCGAACATCGCGTGGCCGCTTTCGAATTTGATCGAGCCGGGATCAAACCTCACCGTTCCCGCAACATCGCTCACGACATACGTTCCGCCATAAATGACTTTCTTCAGCGACAGCGCAATCTGCCCGCTCAGACTGCTCCACGCTGGTGGTGCTTGAGGAACATTGGGCGCCGCTGGTCCGCTCTCAGTCGGCAACAATAGTCCCAACAGTTTTACATCTTCCACCACCACGACATCGCCGCTTATTCGGCCAT
>DAITQE010000130.1:0-2234 GCA_036833235.1 Opitutus sp. | reverse complement strand
ATCAATGGTGGACATTGGCGTGCCGGGCATGACCTCGCCCACGAAGAGTAGATCGGACTTTCGTCCTTCCTGAGTGAAGACAATCGGAGCTTTGAACGTCGTTCGATGATCCGCTGCAATGTCGGCACGAAATTCCGCGGACACCGCTGGCAGTTTTTCCCTGTTCGCCGCCACCAGATTGTTAACCGCAAGCTTCGTCTCGACCGATGTCGTTCCATCGGAACTCGCGGTAAACTCGCCTTGGACAGAGCCTGATGCCAGCTGCAATTTCCCCGCAACTGCCGGCTGCGAAAGCCATCCCGGCAGATCTGCGCTCCAGCGCCCCGTAGCTTTGATCGCCTTGTCCTTGCCCGTGAGCTGACCGGCTTTGGCGTCAAGCACCAGCAGCGTTGCGCCGTAATGGCGGACGCTGAATTCAACAACCTCCGCCTGCCAGCCCTGCGGCGTGTAATCTGCCGCGGCGTTCAGAGTGAGATCGACGTCTTTCAACAGCGGCTTTTCTCCAGCAGAGAGGGCAAGGTTTGTCAGCGTCAACGGGGTCTTCGCGCGCAAAGCCAAGCCGCCCTCGCGGGCACTGGCCGCAAACTCGCCCCGAAGATCACCGCCGCTGATCACCATCTCACCCAGGAGCGGCCGCGCCCAAGCCAGCGGCAAACCGGTCAGCGACAAACCCACCAAATCCTGAGCCGGATCCGCGACGCGCAGTTCGGCTGTCTTGAGATTAAATTCGAAGGGCTGCAGCGCGTGAAGCGACGCAACAGGCGACGCACCAGCCAGCGTGCCATTAAATTTTTCCACGCGCAGCGAGTCGCCGTGTTGCAGCACGTCAAAATCCGCGGTGAGCGTCATCGCTCCGACCGCGGAGAGTTCCGGTCGAAGAACACCCAGGCGATCAGCTGACGCATTCAGCTGACCTGTCGCATGGATTTCCTGAAGAGAGGTTCCCGTCTCGAAGCTGCCTTCACCGAGCGCCGCAAACGTCGGCAACTTGCGACCGAGCGCAAAGGGAGTCAGATCACTGTCGTGGATATCCAATTTCCACGTACCCGAGATCCGCGCCGAGGCGCTGATCAATTCGGCTTTCACGGCCGCGAGTTGTTTCTCGGTTCCGGCGACGAGTAAGGAATAAGTTTCCCCGCTCGGTGTACGATCAGCCGCTGCGTCGAGGTTGAGCTTCACTCCGTCGGGAAACTTGGTCCCGCTGACGGTGGCGTCCGCTTTTCCGCCCAAACGAGTGAACGTCCGCGGCGTGTCCATCGTAGCGACGAGTTTTGCGTGAAGCGTGAGTGCGCCGCCGTCTTGTTTGGCACCAGAAACCGTGAGGGTGAACGCACCCTCTTTGCCGGCGGCCAGGCCGCCGCCTTGCAAGGCTACTTTGGCCCGCGCCGCGCCGTGGCCCGCAATCGGCGGGAGAATGACTTCACCGTCCAACTCGACGCCGTCCAAAACGAGATCCACGGGCAGTCTCAGTTGAGCGAATACGCCGCGGAAAACCGCTGCGGCCGCGTTGGCCGGAATAGCTTCGGCGGCATAGGCCGACGATAGCAGCGAAAATCCAGATGATGCTTGGGTCGCCCGCGCACCTTTCGCACCGAGAGTTCGCGTCGCGAATGTGGCCAGATTTGTCGCGCGAGTCAGGTCGAGCGTCCACTGTTTCGCAACCAGTCGCCGGACCTGAACGCGATCGCTTACCGCAGCGGGTATCAACGGGACTTCGGCTTCGAGCAATGGCAGCGTTAAAACCGCGCCGTGCGATTCGATCTTCAGATTCCGAACGGTTACGTGTTTAAATCCAGCGGAGACTTCTCCCACCGTTCCATTCATGCCTGGTTGGTGGCTCAACGCGCGCCGCGCCGCCCACGTCTGAAACGACGAGTTGAGCCCAACGATCAGCGCGATTACCAGCAGAACGACGATCGCGCCGATTCCGATGAGAAGAAATCGAGCTGTTTTCATTAACGGCAAGAAGACAGGCCAAAACTGCGCAAGTTGCGATTTCGTAATTAAAACGACAACGGAGGACGCGCGCGGTCGCAATTACCGCAGCGCTGAAACGCAGGACGCGCTCCCAGCAGGCGGCTCCCAGGATACGTCTGCTCTGTCTGACGATCCAGGTACAGACCCCGACATGTTTGTCGTAACGCCACTTTGTTCTCATTCGGGCGCATCTGCCGGTTGGCGGTGGACCTGTAGGGTCGTCGCTTGCGACGACCGCTGCCTTCGCAAGCGAAGGC
>DAITQE010000129.1:0-8051 GCA_036833235.1 Opitutus sp. | reverse complement strand
CGCGATGGCCGTGGGGAGCATGGCTTGGGGGACGTTATCCGATCGCTTCGGCCCTCGCTTCGTAGCACTGACCGGTTCGGTCGTCCTCGCCGCGAGCCTGGCTCTGGCCAGCCGGGCAACCTCGCTGATTCAGTTTCAACTCATCTTCGGCGTGTTCGTCGGCGGCGCGACCGCGGCAATTTTCGCACCGATGATGGCCTGCGTGACCGGGTGGTTCGACACGCGTCGTAGCCTCGCGGTTTCTCTGGTATCTGCGGGCATGGGAATGGCCCCGATGACCATGGCTCCCCTCGCGGCCTGGCTGGTTTCCAAGCACGATTGGAGAACGGCCCTGCTCATCATTGCAGCCGTTGCCGCTGCGCTCATGATTCCAACCGCACTGCTGGTCCGTCGTCCACCGGCTTTGAAAGGTGGAGATACAGCAACTTCGCAGAATGAAGAACCACACGCTGCCATGTCCGTGGCGCAGGCCGTCAGGTCTCCCCAATTCATCATCCTGCTGCTCACAAATTTCTTCTGTTGCGCCACCCATTCAGGCCCGATTTTCCCCACGGTGAGTTACGCGATTAGTTGCGGAATACCGTTGGTTGCGGCCGTTTCCATCTACAGCGTGGAAGGGCTGGCCGGCTTGGGCGGTCGCGTCGTTTTCGGTTTTCTCGGCGACCGATTTGGCGCGAAACACGTACTGGTGTCCGGACTCTTGCTTCAGGCGTTTGGCGCGCTGGGTTATTATTTCGTGCGTGAACTCAGCGAATTTTACGCCGCTGCTGCTGTATTCGGTTTCATCTATGCGGGGGTTATGCCGCTTTACGCCGTCATCGCCCGTGAGAATTTTCCACTTCGCATGATGGGTACCGTAATCGGCGGAACTGCGATGGCCGGAAGCCTCGGCATGGCGTCCGGCCCAGTGGTAGGAGGTCTGATCTTCGATCGCCTTGGCAATTATGGCTGGCTCTATCTCGGCTCCGCCGCGATGGGGCTTGGCGCATTCCTGATCGCCATGACTTTCAAACCTTTTCCTCAACGCCAACTCGAGCTCGAGCCGGTACCGGCCAGATGAAGGGTCGAGAACTTTATCGCTCAGGTTCACCTCGTCGCGAGCCGCGACGATTCTGGAGTGGAGGGACGACCTCCGTGTCGTCCGCGATCGATTCGGTCCCCACGGAGGTGGACCCTCCCTTGACGGGCTTGTCCTTTGGTTGCGGCGGAGCCGCACTAGGAAATGTTCAGGCTAGCGACCGACCAGTTTCTGGAGATTTTCCGGATAGCGCGCGCCTTGCACCGTGATCCGCGAAGCGGCATTGTTGATGTCGCGCAGATCGTCGGGCGTCAATTCGACCGAAGCGGCGCCAACGTTCTCGATCAGACGATGGGTTTTCGTCGTGCCCGGGATCGGAACGATCCACGGTTTCTGCGCGAGCAGCCAGGCAAGCGCGACTTGCGCCGGGGTTGCTTTCTTCCGCGCGGCGATTTGGCCAAGCAGATCGACCACGGCTTGATTCGCTTTCCGGGCCTCAGGCGTGAACCGAGGAACTATGTTCCGGAAGTCGGACGCGTCGAAGGTCGTGTTCTCGTCGATCTTGCCCGTAAGAAAACCTTTCCCAAGCGGGCTAAATGGAACGAAGCCGATGCCAAGTTCCTCGAGCGTCGGCAGCACCTCGGCCTCAGGCTCCCGCCACCACAGCGAGTATTCGCTCTGGAGCGCAGCGACCGGCTGCACCGCGTGAGCGCGACGGATCGTCTGCACTCCCGCTTCCGAGAGGCCGAAGTGTTTCACTTTTCCGGCGCGAATCAGCTCCTTCACTGCGCCGGCCACGTCTTCGATTGGCACGTTGGGATCGACGCGATGTTGGTAGAACAGGTCGATGACGTCGGTCCTGAGTCGTTTCAACGAGGCGTCGGCGACCTCCTTGATGTGCTCCGGCCGACTATCCAGGCCGGCCTGCTTTCCGTTCGAATCGATTTTGAATCCGAACTTCGTGGCGATGATGACGTGGCTTCGGAACGGAGCCAGGGCTTCGCCTACGAGTTCTTCATTAATGAACGGACCATACATTTCGGCCGTATCAAAGAAGGTAACACCGCGTTCGATGGCTGCGCGGATCACCGAAATCATTTCCCGCGCATCTCCGGGTGGACCGTAGCCATGGCTCATGCCCATGCACCCGAGTCCGATGGCCGAGACTTCCAAGTTACTTTTCCCAAGTTTTCGCTTCTTCATGTTGTACTCCTGTTTTTCGAATTAAACCGAAAGGAATCTACTCCGCATTAGCGCATTCGTCGCACGCGATCTTGCTCGATCTGTTGTGATCTTGCGCGAAACCGCGGAGGAGGGCCGAGAGCCACAACGATTTCGAAACCGAAATGGCCATTCGCCTTCGATGGAGTCTCAAACCTTTTTAACCACGGATGAACACGGATGGACACAGATGAATCCCGGTCGGAATTTGTGCCTATCGGTGTTCATCTGTGGTTGAATTTGGTTGGGGAAACGTGACCTGTTCATAATGAGTTTCGGCGTTCAAGGAGTCTAGCAAGGCTCGGTCTCTGGAATCGCGTGAAAACCTGCATTGCGCAAAATGGGTTTTCGCCTTCGATAGTCTGCTCGTTCGCCATTCGGATGGCCGTGGGCAAGCCACCGCTCACACCATCTCCCGGGTCGGCGCGCTTTATCCCTATGAGATTACTCTGCACCGTCCTCCTCGCCACCACTGCTACGCTCACCAGCCTCGCAGCACCCCTTGCAATGAAAAACGAGTTCCTGCTTCAGACCAAAAACACGACCATGGCTTTTCGGAAAAGCGGCGGCTCGTGGTTGATGATCCATTATGGGGCCAAGCTCGACAGCTCCGCCGATGCCGCCGCGCTCGCCTGGTCGCACTGGCAGGGACCCAATTCTCTCGGCGATCCAAAGCCCGTTTCGTACTCCGTCTATGGCAGCGACAACGACGCGAGCGCGATGAACAAATTCGGCGGCCTGGCGGTCATCCATGCGGACGGAGTAACCAGCACCGAACTGCGGACGCTCAGTGCCGAGATCGTTCCAGACCAGGCGGGCATCACCCACCTCGAGATCAAGCTGAAGGACAGCGTGTACCCGTTTTACGTGACGCAGCACTTTCGCGCCATTGCAGCGAGCGACGTCATCGAAACGTGGGTGGAACTGCGTCACGACGAAGCCGCTCCGCTGAAGCTGCTGCGCCTGGACTCGGCCGCGCTCACGTTTCCGTTGCTGGCAAAAAGTTATTCCGTGCTGACGCTGACCGGTCAGTGGGCGTCGGAAAATCAAGTGGCCGAAGCCCCGATCGCACTCGGTCAAACCGTGAGCATGACCTCCCGCTCCGGCGTTCACTCCGCCTTCGGTAATAATCCTTCGTTCATGCTCTCGGTCGGGCCTCGCGCCACTGAAACCTCAGGGCGGGTCATTGGTGGAACGCTCGCCTGGAGCGGCGCCTGGCAGATTTCGTTTCAGCACGATCAAGTGAACAACCTCTTTCTGTATGCCGGAGCGGATACAGGCAACGGCGCCTACACGCTCGATCCGGGCAAGACCCTGACGACGCCGAAGCTGGTGCTGACCTATTCCGACGCCGGCAAAGGCCAGGTTTCGCGCAATTTCCACCGCTGGGCGCGCGACGTGCAATTGCGCGACGGCCATGCGCTGCGCCCGATCCTGCTCAACAGTTGGGAAGGCGCCTACTTCAATTTCAATGAGAAGACGCTCACCGACATGATGGACGGCGTGAAAAAGCTGGGCGGCGAAATGTTCGTCGTCGATGACGGCTGGTTCGCCCGCGACAAATACGCGCGCGACGACGACAAGCGTGGACTCGGCGACTGGGTGCTGAACGAGGCGAAGCTCCCGAAGGGGCTGGGCGCGTTGGCGAATGAAGCCACTCAACGCGGCCTGAAATTTGGCCTCTGGGTTGAACCGGAGATGGCCAATACCACCAGCGAACTCGCGGAAAAACATCCTGACTGGATTCTTCGCGAAAAAACGCGCGCCCTGCGTCAGGGGCGCGGCGGCACCCAGGTCGTGCTCGACATGACCAATCCGGCCGTGCGCGACAATTTGTTCGGCCAGTTGGATGCGATTATCGCGAGCATGCCGGAACTCGCCTATATCAAGTGGGACGCCAATGCCGACTTCATGAACGTCGGGTCGACCTATCTCGCACGCGATCGCCAGCCGAATCTCTGGTTCGACTACACCAGCGGTCTCTACGACTTGCTTGGCCGCGTACATGCCGCGTATCCGAAGTTGGCCATACAAGCATGCTCCTCCGGCGGCGGCCATATGGATTATGGCTTCCTCAAGTACGCCGACGAATTTTGGACCTCCGACGACACCGACGCGCGCCAACGCGTGTTCATTCAATGGGGTGCATCCCAGTTCTTCCCGGCGTGCGCGATGGCGGCGCACGTGACGGCTTCGCCGAACCAGCAAACGCACCGCGTCACGCCGCTCAAATTCCGGTTCGATGTCGCAATGTCGGGCCGCCTCGGCTTCGAACTGCAGCCGAAAGCCATGACGCCCGAGGAGATCGCGTTCTCCCAAAAGGCGGTGACCGACTACAAGCGATTGCGCCCGGTGATTCAGCAAGGCGATCTGTACCGCCTGGTTTCGCCGTGGGAAAATAGCTATGCCTCGCTCATGTACGTGAGCGACGACAAGAGCCGCGCCGTCGTTTTCCTCTATGGGCTCAACCGCTTTGTCCAATCCGACTATGTGCCGCCAGTTCTACTCGAAGGCTTGGATGGTTCGAAGCGTTACCACGTGAGTGAGATCAACCTGGAAAAACGAGAGCACTCGCGCGTGAACGGCAAAACGTTGAGCGGTTCGTCCCTCCACGCGATGGGCTTGCCGGTTAAACTCGAAGGCGACTACGACTCGGCCGTTTTCGAATTGGTCGCGGAGTGAGATTTTTTAAATAAAACCGAGGCCGGACTTCGGCGCCAAGCACCGTCGGGGGACGCCTCGGAGATGCGTCCCTACCCCCAAACGGCTACGGTGATTGAAATGCTCAAAAGGCGCAGCCTCAGACCAGAGGCCAGTAGTCAGAAAAATTGCTATTTTCCTGCCTCCATGTCTCTGACTATGTCTTTTCCGGATCGTCGTTCCGTGGACGTCGAGGCAGACACCGAGGGCAAGAACCGCGGCGAAAAGAAGTGCAAGACGGGTATTCATGGTTGGGGAGAATTGCAGCGCTGTATCCGCGCAGCGAAGTCGCGTAAGAAATCTTCACGCCAGCGACTGACCGTCTTCGCCCCTTGATCAGGGCCTTCGCTCCAGCGAGGATCGGGATCGTCGGTCCACCAGTTGGGATATCGCGCGGAGGGTCTGTTCGCGAGTTCGGGCGCGGGATTTTTGGCGGTGAACGCCCCAATCTGGCCATCCACCCCCGCAACATTGCTCGAAAGTTGGTAGGTCCACGTCTTGGCCGCCTTCGGCGAGAAGAGGAAATGCCACGCGCCGTTTTCGTCGAGAAACCCGGGGAAATCCTGGCCATCAATCACCAGCACGGCTTTCGCACCCGCCGGCGTCGCACCGACCGGACGATAAATGAGTTCCACGATCGAGAACGTCTCGACCACATCGTTCGCGTTTGGCGCGCGCGTAAAGGTGACGCGCGGGCGCTTCCACGCGCGCACAAAATGTCCGCCCCACGAATCGCTGGCCGGATTCTCCGGCGTAGTCCCGAGGAGATAAGCGACCGACGGCGTGTCGCCCATTTTCACTTTTGGTGCGATGGAGGCAAAGTAGTCGCCGAGGGCGCCATGGCCTTTGATGTGCGCCGTGACGAACGCCGCGTTGTCGAGATCATCCGTTTGTTTTCCGCCCTCGAACCAGCCGCGATAGGTCGAGTTGTTTTCGATCATCCACAGATCGCGATGCTCGCGGGCAATATAGTCGTACGCAGTCGTGGACCATTTTTTGTTGGGGCCTCCGATCCAGTAAACGCGGAGCTTGGCCGCGATCGCGGGGTCGTCGTGCAGCGCCTGGGCAAGATCGTCGATGCCGCCCCACACGAGCAACCACAGCGGACGCGGATCGTCGCAGTGAGCGCAGCGAATGATCCAATCGGAGCCTTCCGTGCGTTCGCCATAGCCTCGCCGATCCGCGGCGTCGGCGCCGCCTTGCTTCGTGATGGTCCGTAGGGCTGCGGGAGTCGGATAGCGTTTTGAGTAAGTGCGGAGATTGGGATAATCGATCGCATAGCGGTCGATGATGCGGAGAATATTTTCCTTCCGGTTGCGCGCCGGCCCATACGGCGACGCGATCAGGCCCTCGAGGTCGAACGCATCCGCGTAAATGAGCAGATGAACGAACGACTGGAAGTCATCAAAGTCCGTCCCGCCGACGTCAGAGGATACGATCACGCGTGGTCGCGGAGTTTCGGCGCTGAAACTGGGCCGCACGACAAACACGGCGAGCAACGCGAGGAGACTGCCGCAACGGCGAGCGAACGCGTAATTCATGCGGGGTGAGGGCATCCCGCCCACATCAGGAGCGTGAGCGAGTGATTCGGCATCCACTCGCTCACGCCCGCGGCTACAGGAGAAAATTGATCGGCCAAAATCCTGGCCGGTGGGAACGAGTTGATTCATTTTAGCTTTCTCGATTGCGGGCGTTCATTTTGTCGATGGCCACAGCGAGGAGGATCACGCCGCCCTTGATGACTTGCTGCCAGAAGGGCGACACGTTGAGCAGGAAAAGACCGTTGTTGAGCACGCCGATGATGAGGCACCCGAGAACAGTGCCCATCACCGAACCGCGGCCGCCGGAAAGTGAGGTTCCGCCGATCACGACGGCGGCGATGGAGTCGAGTTCGTAGCCGAGACCAGCATTGGGCTGAGCCGAATCGAGGCGCGCCGTGACGATGAGACCAGCGACGCCCGCCAGCGCGCCGGCCAGCGTGTAGACAGCGATTTTGATGCGGGCCACGTTCAGTCCGGTGAGCCGCGCGGCACGCTCGTTACCACCGACGGCATAGACGTGCCGACCGAAGCGCGTGCGACGCGTAATCACCACAAAAAGCGCCACGAGTGCCACCATGATCCATACCGGCATCGGCATTCTCAGAATTGCCCCCGTTCCAATAAAACCGAAAGTTGGGCCGAGTGAGGTCAGAGGAAATCCGCCGGTCCACAGCATCGTCAGACCGCGCGCGACGCTCAACATGCCGAGTGTCGCGACAAATGGCGGAAGGTTACACCGGCAGCGATGGAGGACGCGGCCCACCGTGAAAACGCGCCGCCGCAGTCGGTGCCGTTGACCGGCGTGACGTAACGGGTCCGTGAAGACGCAATCATAGTTTCCGGGGGTTAGAGGACTTGGCAGAAAGGTCGACCACCAGCAATAGGCGGTGGCAGTCGCGGAGAACCGCGAACTCTATCATATGTCCTCCGAAGTAGTCTGCCGGGTTTGAGGCTTTTTTCTCCAGTATTATAAGAACCGCTCCAGCGCCGGCTCTCGCTGGCTGGTTGTGCTCAACCTGCGGTAAGGAGGCTTGCGAAATCAGACTGGCGGCTCAAACTGTGTTCGCTTCAGATTTATCCTGTGTATTGATCGGTCGAATTTGCCTGAACCGGCGAACAGCTCACGAGTGACCATGAAGACTTACCCCCTCCGCAAAATCGCAGCAGCGTTGTTCTGCTTTGGCCTCACAAATATTGCAGTGGCCTTGAATGAGAATGATTAAGTGGTGACGGCGGTTTTCTCCCGGTCGTTTAACGACTACGAACGTCCGGCGCTGGCGGACGGATCAGAAAAACCCCTGACCTACGTCATCGCGAAAGGCGGCTACGCGCCCGGGTTTGGTGCGGATGAGACAATCGACCACGTTAAGTTTGCCGGCATTGTGCGCATTCTCGGAAAATATCTGGCGAAACAATCCTATTTCCCGGCAAAAGACGGCAAGAAGGCGGACTTGATGCTGGTCGTGCACTGGGGCAAGACCACGCCCTTTAATGATGGGACCTACCAAAATCTGATGGACTTGGGATTGCAGGGCTTCGAGACGCTGCAACGGATGGGCAGCGGTATCGGG
>DAITQE010000128.1:0-8057 GCA_036833235.1 Opitutus sp. | reverse complement strand
ACTTTCGCATTTTCCTCCAAAAAGAAATGGAGCAATGCACGCACCAGTCGTGCGCCGTCGCCCACATAAAACGGAAATCCGGCTCCCGTTACTTTAGCTCCCCGTCCAAAATCGAAGAGCTTTTCAAAACCTGGAATTTCCCAGTGCGGCACGGCATGAGCCGGTGTTTCGGGAACGGTTCCGTGCAACGCGTACACCACGTTTTCTTCCGGCGTCCGACCTTCGGGCACGCTCGCATGCGGAATATTTGGCAGCGAAAGCATCGCCTGCCGAAACTTGTCCTCCGTTTCCTTCAGGTGCCCTTCCCGTTCTTTCGCCTGCTGGGCCACCGCTCTCATTTCAGCCAGCTTCGCCGTAAACTCGGGCGAGCCTTTCGGCAGCGTGGCCATCGCAGCGTTCGCCGCTTTTTGTTTGGCGCGCAGGGTCTCGACTTCCTGCAACTGCACTCGCCAAGCCGTGTCGATGGCGAGCACCTCATCGATGTTTATATCGAGGTGCTTCTTGGCGATCGCGGCACGCACCACGTCAGGAGTTTCGCGGAGAAGTTTGGCATCAAGCATGGGGCGCTTACGTACGCGGTGCCCGTGCGCAGAACAAACAAAAACGGGCAGCACGCGTTCGCCTCCAACAACCCAGCCACCTCTCCCGCCGAATTCACCGGCTCTTTTCGAGCCGCGCGCGAGCACGCTGGAACCGCAGATAAACTTCGCGAGCCGTGAGCAGCTTCATATCACCGACGGGCGCCTGGACCACAACGTTGGTGGGCGCATCAATTGGGTATGGGCCGCAAATTCGTGGGTCGGTCGGACCAAAAATTGCCAGTGTCCGGACACCCAAGGCCGCAGCTAAATGCATCGGGCCGCTATCGTTCGAGATCACCCAATCCGCGCGTTTGATCAACGCAGGCAGCGAGACCAGGCTCGTATTCCCGGTCAGATTGAGAAACTGCGCCGGCAAAAATGAACCACGATCCGGAACCACATCGGTTCCGGCCCAAATCACTTTCCGCGAACGATCGCTGCGCAAAATCAGTTCCGTGAGTTGCTTGAAACCTGTCCACCGCTTGTCCGTCCGGCGGCTATCGGGAAACATCACAATCGGTCTCGAACCGCCGCGACCTTCGGTAAACTTGAGCTTCAACGCATCCACTTCCCGAAACTTCAGGGTCCCGCGAAGTTCCGGCTTCGCTCCCACCAACGGGCAGAATTGCAGCAAAATATCGATGGCATGACTCCGCCGGCCTTCCGGAGGCAGCGGAACTTTCTCGTCGTAGAAGATGCCGGACATCTCGCGCGCGTCAGAACGACCGACTTTCTTTTTCGCCCGCACCCTCGATGTCATCAAGCCCGTCCGCAACAGCCCTTGGAAATCAAACGCATAGTCGAAGTTCGTCTTACGGACTTCCTTAATGAGTTTGAGAAATCCTTTCGCCCCACCCATCCGCTGAAACATATACACGTGATCAATCGCAGCGCAGGCGCGCACGATCGGAGCGTAGATGTCGCGGACGATCCAGGAAAGCCTGAGATCGTCACACTGCGCTTTCATCGACGTCGCCACCTGAAGCCCGTGTACGATATCGGCGAGCGAGGACGGTTTGATGATGAGTACCTGTTGCATGGCACGACCCGTCGCGGGCCGTTTGCCTAAAGTTCAGCCGCCGCCGCTAAATGCAAACGTGAATCGCACCCGCAACGAATTTCACCACAATTTTCAGGGGTGGTTTCGTAACTGAGGCTGCCAGCCTTCTGACGCAGTTTGACCGCGAGTAAACGCGCAGCCGACGGAGTCCGTCAGTTGGAAACGCAAACCGGAAAACTACCCAAAACTCATGGATTCCCTGCACCCGAACTTCAGGGGCGCAGGCGCAATGTATTCAGAGCATCCAGCACGGTCGTCGGCGCCAGCTTCGTCAACTGCCCGTCCGGCGCCGAGACCGCGCAATGCCGCGGCGATTCCGGAGGAAAGGGTCCGAAACGTCGCGGCGAGGTTGGACCGAAAATCGCCAGCACGTGATTTCCCGAAGCAGCCGAGAGGTGCATCGGGCCGCTGTCATTGCCCACAAAAATCCCCGGCTGACGCACGAGCGCGATCATTTGCTCGAGTGCGCACCCCGTGAGATTCAGAAATCGATCCGTCGGCACCGAAAACGACGGTTCACTCCTCTTTGCTGCACACCACGCGATGCGGCTTCCCGGGATCGTGGTTAGAATCATTTGCATCAACGCCTCGTAGTGCGGCCATTTCTTCGCCGCACCTCGACTATCGGTAAAGATGACGAACGTTGATCGAGGATCTCCGGAAAAAAAAGCACTCCAGGGAAACATTTCGTCCGGCTTCAGCACCAGAGGAAACGTCAACTCCGGCCGCACACCTACGCTCTCCGCAAACGGCAACAGAATTTCCAACGCATGATGTGGTCCGGCATTTCGCGGCCGATCAACAAGTGCGTTGTAAAAAAATCCCGCGCCTTCCCGTGCATCGGGGCGCCCCACCTTTTTCGGAGCCCGCACCGCAGCGGTCATCAAACCCGAACGCAGCAGCCCTTGCATGTCCCAGACCAGATCAAATTCTCGCCGACGTAACTCGCGCAACAATTTCAAGAATGCCGGCCAGCCGTCGCGACGCTTGAAAATAATCGTCTCCGCAACAAACGGCGCCGCCTTGACCAAGTCGGCAAATCGCTCACGCACCACCCAACTGACACGCAGTTCGGGAAGCTCACGCGTCACCGTTTGCAGCACTTGCAAGCCGTGCACGATGTCACCGAGCGACGAGGGCTTGATGACGAGGAGGCTCTTCATGCGCGGAATGCGCAGGCTTGTGTCCGCTCCGGATTCGTTCAACTCAATTTCCCTTCGTACGCATTCGCTCATGAGTTTTTCCGCACCCGAAATCGCCACGCTGCAAACCGTTCTCACCCGTCGCTGGCATGAGATCGCACCCACGACCGCGGGCGCCGACTGGCTGCTACTCGTACAAGAAAACCACCTGCGGAATTTCCAACTCTGGCACGAAGAAGATATCGCGCGGCGAGATGACTTGGGCTTCGAAGCGGTGTATCGCGCCAAGCGTCACATTGACCGGTACAATCAAGAGCGAAACAACTTCATCGAAGAGATGGACAAGGTCATTGTCGCCGCATTACACCCGCCAACCGATGGCTGCCCGCGGAATTCGGAAACACCGGGAATGATGATCGACCGGCTCTCGATCCTGGCGCTCAAGGAATTTCACATGCATGAGGAGACGGTCCGTCCGGATGCGTCGCCGGAGCATCGCGAAAAATGCAGCGAAAAGCTTTCTCGCATTCGCGCACAACGGGCCGACCTGACGAACTGTCTCGGCGAACTGCTCGCCGATGTCGTGGCACGGCGGCGCACGTTCTCCGTCTATTTCCAGTTCAAGATGTACAATGATCCTGCGCTGAACCCGCAACTCTACCGCAATTCGCCGAAGATTTAAACGCGCATGAGCCGCGCCAGCGAACAACCGCGTCTTTGGCTGCCTCAGCACTGGCCCATGTGGGTCGGCCTGGCTCTGTTTCGCGGTCTCACCAAGCTGCCGTGGTCAGTCCAACGTGCCCTGGCGCGGGCTCTCGGCAACGTCACGTATTTTTGCATACCGGTCCGCCGCCGGGTTGTTTTCGTAAATCTTCGCCTGTGTTTTCCCAAAAAGACGTCCGCAGAAATTCGCGCACTCGCACGCGCGCACTATTACTCACTCGCTCTTGGCTTGTTTGAAACATGCAACGGTTGGTGGTCCGCAGCCGCCGATCTGCCACCGCATCGACTGGTCGGCGGCGAAAATCTGACTCACGCGCTTTCGTTGGGCAAAGGCGTGATAATGCTGACGGCGCATTTCACGACGCTGGAATTATGCGCGCGCATGATGACGACGCATTTCAAATTCGGCGGCCTCTACCGCGATCCGAACAACCCCGTACTCGCCGCCGAAATGCGGATACAGCGGGAGCGTCACATGTCGGTGGCCGTCCACTTTAACGACCTCAAAGGGCTGATCCGCGCGCTCCGCTCAGGCGAAGCAATCTGGTACGCGCCTGATCAGGGCAAGCGCACGAAACAGTCCGAGATCCTGCCGTTCTTCGGAATTCCCGCGATTACAAATACGGCCACCAGCAAGCTCGCCGAAATGACCGAAGCTCCGGTCGTCCCCTATTTCGCCAGGCGCGAACCCGATCACTCGTACACCCTCACGGTCCTGCCAGCCCTCGACAATTTCCCCACGACCGATGCCGCGGCCGACGCGGTTCGCATCAACCGGCTGATCGAAGAACATGTGCGTCTCGCGCCGGAGCAGTATTTGTGGGTCCATAAACGATTCAAAGCGCGCGGTCCGGGCTATCCCGAAGTCTACTGAGCCATGCCTCCCGACGCTCCACGGCCGTTGCGCATTCTCGTGATCCACTATCGCTACATCGGCGATACGGTTTTGGTCGTTCCGTTTTTCCGCAATCTCCGCGCCGCTCATCCGCACGCCCGCATCGTCTGGGCACTCGGCCCCGGCGACGCCGACGTTGTGAAGGGCATCCCTTATGTCGACGAAATCAAACTTTGGGATCCCGGAAAAAAAAACCGCAATCATTCCGCGCCGCATCGCACTTTGCGCGCGAAGCTCGCGTTTTTCCGCGAACTCCGCCGTGAGCATTTCGACAAGTGCTACATCCTAAAACGTTCCGTCGCGAGCGCGCTTCTCGGCTTTGCGTCCGGCTCGAGTGAACGCATCGGCTTCGATACCGAGTGGCGCCGCCCGCTGTTGACCCGCGGCGTCCCTTATCGCCGGGATCAACACGAGGTCGAAAACCTCCTCGACGTTCTTCGCGCCGACGGCATTTCGCCGGCCGATAAACGCCTCGAACTCTGGGTCAGTCCCGACGAGCAAGCCGCCGCCGCTGATTTCCTCGCGCACCACGGAGTCCACACCGGCGAGAAGCTCGTCGCTTTGCATCCTTTTGCCACGAACGAGCCGCGCGCGTGGCATGAGGACGATTTTGCCGAGGTCGCCAGAGCCCTCCAAAAAGAGCATGGCGCACGTGCACTCATCTTCGGCGGCAAACCGGATCAGGCAAACGCGGAGCGCCTGCGCGCGAAAATCGATCCGCTCGCGCTCAATATCGCCGGCCAGACCAACCTTCGCCAAAGCATCGCCTTGCTCTCCCGCTGTGTCCTCATGATTGGCAACGACAGCGGCATCATGCATCTCGCCGCGGCGCTCGGTATACCACTTATCGCGCTCTTCGGCCCCGGCGCGCCTAGTCGCTTCGGCCCGTGGACCGACCAAGCCCGCGTGATCTATCACAACTTTCCTTGCAGTCCCTGCCGGCAAAAATTTTTTCTGGATTGCACCCCATCCGCGCGCCAAAAGCCACCTTGTGTGGAAGCAATTTCGGTCTCACAGGTGCTCAGCGCAGTCCATGCGTTAGGCGTGTTTCCGTCGGCCGATGCGTGACCATACGACGAACCCCGAGCCGGGATTCGTTTTGGATTGCGATGCAAAAACGCGTTTGCGCATTCTCGCGAAGCGGGTTCCGCCCCGCAACCAAGCATGGACAATGATTCGTCTCCACGAAATTTCTCACCGACCGCGCCAACCGGCCGGCGTGACATTTCATCGGCGAAAACAAAGGCCGTGTTCCTTGACCGGGATGGAACGATCATTCGCGATGCACACTATCTCAGTGATCCGGCAAACGTAGAACTCCTTCCCGATGCGGCTCTCGCCATCGCGATGCTTCGCGAGTCGGGATTCCTGCTTTTTCTTTTCACGAATCAAAGCGGAGTGGGACGCGGATTTTTTCCGATCGAGGCCGTTCACCGTTGCAACCAGCGGATGATGGATTTGCTGGGATTTGGCTCCGCGATTTTCACGGACATTTGTATCGCCACGGAAAGTCCCGATCAGCCACTGATGTATCGAAAACCGAGTCCGCGATTTATCAACGAATCCGTGGCGAAGCACGCCATCGACCCTGCGCAGGCTTGGATGGTGGGAGACAAATCGATCGACGTCGAAACCGGAATCAACGCCGGGATCAATGCCGCCTTGATTGGAAATAAAACCTCCGAAAAATGGAGCGGCGTTGCTCGCTACGATTCGTTGCACGCATTTTCGCAGGCCGTCTGCCTTCGACCTGTTTGATTCCGGTTTTTCAGCTTTTTGCATGTCACCCGCCAACTCCAAACTTCACTCTCTGAGTTCCATGGTCGCCGAGCGCGAGCGCCTGCGTCGCGCGGGGCAGACGCTCGTAATGACCAACGGATGTTTTGACCTGTTGCATGTGGGGCACGTCTATTTTCTCCAACAAGCCCGCCAACTCGGCGACAGCCTTTTAGTCGCCCTTAATTCCGATGTCAGTGTGCGAACCCTCAAAAGCGTTAAGCGCCCCATCCAATCAGAATCCGACCGCGCTTTCCTCCTGGCCGCCCTCGATTGCGTCGACAGCATTGTGATTTTCTCCAAGGCCGACCTGGTGGACGAAATCACCTCTCTTCGCCCCGACATTTACACCAAGGCGGGTGACTACGATCTCGGGCGACTGCATGCCGGAGAGCGCGCCGCCCTCGAGGCAGCCGGCGCCACCATCCGATTTCTGCCGTTCCTGGCGGGATTCAGCACGACAGGTATGATTAAAAAAATAATCGAAGCCGGGACCATTGATTAGTCAGCGCTCACTGGCAGCTCCAACTCTTATCACCATTACTAACACCTCCCTTGAAGACCTGATCGCGACTCTGGAGCGATGCCGTACCCTGCTGCCAGCGATCGACGCGGCCGGCGAAACGATTCGGACCGCCATCGCGAACGGTCACAAACTGCTCACCGCGGGCAACGGAGGCAGCGCCGCTGACGCCCTCCACCTTGCCGAGGAACTCGTCGGCCGTTTCGACAAAGACCGCCTCTCCCTCCCCGCCATCGCTCTTTGTGCCGACGCATCTCTGCTGACATGCATCGCGAACGACTTTGGTTTCGACCAAATTTTTTCCCGCCAAATCGAAGGACTGGGGCGCAAAGGCGACGTCCTCGTGATCTTCAGCACCAGCGGCAGGTCGGCGAACGTCGTCGCTGCACTCCATGCCGCGAAGTCCCGCCAGCTCCAGACCATTGCCGTTCTCGGCAAGGATGGCGGCGCTGCGAAGGGTCTCGCGGATCACGAGCTGATCGTGCCGAGCAACGTAACGGCGCGAATTCAGGAAGTTCATACGTTCATTCTCCATTCCTGGCTGACGCTGCTCGAAGCGAATCATTGACCACTGTCGCATCTGCAACCCTCACACATGATTCCTCGGCTCGATTTTTTTGACCGCATCTCGATCCTGATCGTCGGCGATGTGATGCTCGATCGCTATCTTTGGGGAGACATCCGGCGCATTTCCCCCGAAGCTCCAGTTCCCATCGTTGAAATTGACTCCGAGACCCACACTGCAGGCGGAGCCGCGAACGTCGCTCACAACCTCGCGGTGCTTGGAGTCCGGTGCGAATTGTTTGGCCTGGTGTGCAACGACTCCAACGGTGCCGAACTCGCGTCGCTCTTGAAACAGCAGAACGTTCTTTTTGATCCACGGCTCGCCTGCGCCAAGGCACCCACGATAACCAAAACCCGCATCATCGCGCAACGGCAGCAGGTGTGCCGGCTGGACCGCGAGGCCAGTCCTGAGTCGTACTCGATCGAAGACGCCGGCCTGCTCGGATTGCTGGCGGAGAAAGCCGCTCAATACGACGCCGTAATCATTTCCGACTACGCGAAAGGCGTGATCAATCAGGCCGTGATCAACACCCTCCGCGACGTGCGCGAAAAGCATCGGACCTTCCTGGCGCTCGATCCCAAACCGCTGCGACCACTCGATGTCAGCGGGCTCGATTTGCTCACGCCCAACTATAGCGAGGGCCTCATCATGTCCGGCCTGACGGCGCACGGCCGCAAGACGCCTCCCGCCGATGATGTTGCCACGGCTATTCTCGAGCGTCATCGGCCCGCATGCCTCGTGATGACCTTGGGCGAAAAAGGCATGTTGCTGCGCACTCACGACGGGAAAGCA
>DAITQE010000127.1:0-8067 GCA_036833235.1 Opitutus sp. | reverse complement strand
AGCTCGCGCCGTTCATCCTGCTGCCTGGCGGTCTGCTGTGGTTGCGCGCGGGATTTGTCCGCACGGCGGAACCGGCCTGGCGACGCCTGGGACCAACCTTCCTCGCCTACTTCATCGGGCTGGCGATTAATCCCGTGTCGGGCATTCGCGCGTGGTTCGGCTTTATCGCCTCATTCCGCGCCGCCCGCGCCGACGATATTTGGGCTAACATTTTTCAGTCCATCCCATTGGCCGATTATCTCCCCGGCTTGTTGACCATGAATCTGCAGACCGCCGCGGACTTCGGCCCGCTCGCCGGTCTGTGGACCGTGCTGCTGCTCATCGTACTCGTGGCAGTATTTTACCGCGCGCATGACCGGTTTGGAGCTCTCGCCATGATGAGCGGCGCCGCCCTTCTCCTCTCCTACACCTTGGTCACCGACTTCAATTATGGCTGGCAAAAGACGGCCCAATTCGCGGGCATATTCACCGCCGCCCTGCTGCCGGTCGCCGCAATCGACCTATTCTCGCGAACAGCGACAACGCAACGATTCCGTTTTTTCTCCCGTGTCGCGCTCGCCGGAATTGTCGCTTTCTCCATTTACGCCACGGCGCGCAACTCGTACCTCATCGACAAATGGTCGGCCCGCAAAGCGATCACCACCGACTGGTTTGCCCTGCGTGATTACGCCCGCCAACATCTTGCCGGCAAGCCTGTGCTCGTCGACGCCGCGAGCTTTCGCATGGCTTTTTTCCACGGTATGTGGGCGATTTATTTCCTGACCGAAAGTCATCCGGTCTTCACCGATCGCGGTCACCAAAACGGCGGCTATCTGCGCGACTATGTACGAATGGAAAGCAGCCTGCCGCATCCACCTGAAACCATCCTCGTCTCCGCCGATTGGGCGTCGACCTGGGATGCCAACTCGCCGCGTCTGTTCGAAAGCGAGTCCATCGCGCTGCTGGCCCGCGCCAATCGCGTGAGCGAGATGAGTGGCTTTTATCCGGAGAACGGCGTTCCTGAATCCGCCGCCGGCAGCGTAAGCGTGACGGTCCGTCCGCACAGCGACAGTCGTTTGACCGTGGAACTCGGTGCCCGCGGCTCGGCCGCGGCAAAGATTTCGCAACACTGGCGAGTGCACGCAACGACCCCTGATGGCGCCGAATATCAGGCGGAACTCGCCGGGACTCCGCCCTGGCGTTTTTCGGTGCCGCTCGTCGCACACCGCGACAACCGGATCGAATTCACCAGCGATTTTCCCTCCACACCGGAGCTTCCATTCCCTTTTGTCGTCCGTCACGTGCGCATTGAGAACGCTCCGTGAGCGTCTTGACCATGTCGCGTCGTAGGCAGCGAGCTTGCTCGCGCTCAAACCGCGCCAGCAAGCTGGCAGCCTACACTGACGAAACGGCCCCGGAAAGCCGTGCGCTCTTTGCTTCCTTCTTTTTTCGGACTCGCCGAACGATGCCACGCAGCTCTACTTCTTCCTTTTTTCCTCTCGCTTGAAACGCCTCCTCGCCACTCCCGCTCTGCTCGTTTTTTTGGGTGTCGTCGTTGTCCTCGCGCTGGCCAATCGCGAATTTTTCTTTGTTCAGTCGTGGCACGAACACGGGGACTTTGCGGTGAACGCGCTTCAAATCGAGCGCGCCAAGCACCTGGACGAACTCTACGGAAACTATTCCCGTTTCGGCTTCAATCACCCGGGGCCGGCGTTCTTCTACGTTTACGCCGTCGGCGAAATCATTTTTCACGACTGGCTGCATCTCGTGCCCTCGCCGCATAGCGCACACGCGCTCGCGGGCCTGATCCTGCAGGCGTTCTTCTTCACCGCCGCGCTGAGTGTCGCTTCCGGCTGGATTCGCACGCGGTTATTCCTGCCGCTCGCGCTGCTGTTCGGAGCGCTCCATTTCGGGTTGGCGGAGAATACGTTCACTAGCATTTGGCCGCCGCACGCGCTCGTGATGCCGTTTCTATGTTTTCTGGTTGCCGGCGCTTCGCTCTCCGCGGGCCGCGTGGCCCATCTGCCGCTCGCCGCGCTCACTGGATGCTTTCTCGTCCACGGTTACGTCGCGCAACCGCTCTTCGTCATCCCGCTGATTTCTCTCGCGTACGGGCTCTGCTGGTTCCGCGCGAGAGAGCCGCAGGAACGCCTTGGCGCGTTTGTCCGGCGACATCGCTGGCCGCATATCGTCGCCGCCAGCTGCATCGCCTTGTTCGTGCTGCCCTTGTTGATCGATCTCACCTATGGTGGCGAAAGTAATTTTTCGCGTATCGTCGAATCGCTGCATGGACATCGCAACGAGCACCAAACTCTGTGGCACGCCCTCGTTTACCTGCTCAGTTTCTTTTGCTATCTCCACAATCAGGATACCTTCCTTCCCGATCGTGTCAGCACCGACACCCACTTTCTCGGGCAGAATCTGCCCTATTTCCTCGGCTGGGCGTGCATCCTCCTGATCATCGCGGTTTACGTCATCAAGCTCCCGCGCAACAAAGATCAGGCGGGCGCGAATCAGACGTCGCGGCCGTTTGTGATCGGCTTGATTATGATCCTCGCGATGACCCTAGCCCTCAGCCTCGTCTGGGGGAAGATCCAGGTGGGCCCGATGTTCGAGTTCAACGGCAAGTTTTATTACGGCACCTTGTACGGCATCGTGCTGCTGCTGGCCGCTGCCATCAGCCAATGGCTCCCTTCGCGCTCAGCCACCGCTCTCGGTCTCGTTTGCTGCGTCGGCGCGGCAACGATTGCCTGGCGATTTACGCGCCTGCCTGTCTCCGCGGTGGATTGCGCGAACAATCCAATATTGGCTGGAACTCGGGCGGCGCTTCGGGCCGACCCGTTGCCTCAGGCGCCGAAGCTCTTGGTGTTTAACCACGACGACTGGGGCGATGCCGCCTCCGCTGCCCTCGCTCTCAAGCGCATGGGTCTGAGCTATCGCGTAGACGGCAACTGGTCGTTCATGTTCGGCCAGTACCGCACAGTCAGACCGGTCCCCCCTGATTTCGATCTCAGCGGTATGTCCATCTGGCGTTTCGTCCGCGGCGCGCGGGCGGAACACGGGGTGTCGATTGCCAAGGATCTCTGGATTGTGTTTGAACCAACCCAGCTCGACCCGGCCAATACAGTGATCGACTGCGCCAAAGGCGGAAATCTCGACCGCTTTAGTCTGTTCGGTTTCACCACGCCCGATAGCGATTCGTCGTGGACCAATATGCCAGACGCCGGCATTCAGTTTCGCACCACTCGGGCTTCACATGATGTGCACTGTTCCATCGTGGCGACGCCCTTCGCGCCCCTCGATCGCAATATCTCCAGCCAGCCGATGGACCTGTACGTCAACGGACAAAAAATCGGTTCGTACACGATCTCCGACAAAACCGTCGTGGCCGCCCGCATTCCTGCCGAGACCTGGAATCTCCGTCCGGTCGTGACGATTGTGCTTCACATTCCGAATGCGATCTCGCCCGCGAAACTCGGCATGTCCGGCGATCCCCGCATGCTGGGATGGGCGATTCAGCGCATGAGCTTCAGCTACGCGCCCTGATTCGGACGCACAATTCACCACCGCATGCTCGTCCTCGATCTGACTCACACGAGCCACACGCCCGCACGAACGGGCATTCAGCGCGTCGCACGTGCGCTGTATTTTAATCTCCGTGACAAAGCGGTGCCGGTTACGCGCGACCCGTTTGTCGGCGCCTGGCGACCGCTGGAATCTTGGGAGCTCACAAATCTCGCCAACAGCCAAGGCGGCGAAAAACGAAAAGCGCGCTGGCCCGCCTCCGCGAAATGGCGCGGCCGTTTCCGGCGTGCGCTCGGCCGAACGCCCGCGCACGCATTGCACGGCGAATTCGACGGCTTGATCGAACCCGAACTATTTGGGCCGCCCGTCGCCCGTGATTTCGCCAAACTTTTCGCTCACATCCACGGTCCGCGCGTCGCGCTTTTCCTCGACGCCATCCCGCTGCGTTTTCCTGAACTCACGCCGCCCGGAACCGTGGCGCGGTTTCCCGGATACATGCGGGAGCTGCTGATGTTCGACGGCATCGCCGCCATTTCCGAGGAATCGCGCGACTCGTTGCTCGACTATTGGCAATGGCTGGGTGAACGCAATCCGCCGCCCGTCGTCGCCCTCCCGCTTGGCGTGGATCTCGTGGCGACCGCTGCAGCCGGAGACGCCCGACCCGGATCATCGGAATCGATCGGGTCGCCGAGGGACGGCGGTCTCGAACGGCCCGCCCGGAGATCGGGTGCTGCGCTGCAGCCGGAAATCCCAATCGTGCTTTGCGTGGGCACACTCGAAGGACGAAAAAACCATCTCGCGCTCCTCGATGCCTGCGAACGACTGTGGTCAGCAGGCGAACGATTCCAGCTTCGGCTCATCGGACACGTCAACGCAGAGACCGGCGGCGCCGCATTGGCTCGCGCCCGCGCGCTACAAGCCGCGGGTCAACCCATTCGCTTCGACGGGCCGGCGACGGACGAAGAGATTGTTCGCGCGTACGCCGAGTGCACGTTCACCGTTTATCCGTCGATCGCCGAAGGCTTCGGGCTGCCCGTGATTGAAAGCCTCGCGCGCGGCAAACCGTGCATCTGTTCCGGCCACGGAGCGCTCGGCGAAATCTCGAACGCAGGCGGGTGCATCGCGTTGGCCACGTTGAATGCCGACTCGCTCGCCTCCGGAATCGCGCGCCTGCTCCATGATCCGTCCGAGCTCCAGGCGCTGCAAGCGGACGCGCGGACACGCACGTTCAAGTCGTGGGTTGGTTACACCGGTGAACTTATCACATGGATGCAAAGCCTGACCCGTCGCTGAGACTGATCGTCCTGCTGGCGGTCATCTGCACGGCGGTCGCGACCGTCGGCGTCACCTGGGTCGCGTGGGATATGTTTGGCCCCGCGAAAAGGCCGATGCTGCAGGGCTGGGATGACAGCTATTATTATTTTTGGCTACCATCCGTGGTGATCGATCACGATTTGGATTTCACCAACCAGCTCACGGCGAGCGGTACAATCGATCCGGCGACACGCGATTTGGCGCTGTCGCTTCCTCGGACCCAAACGGGCCTCCTCGCCACCAAGTACCCGCCTGGCTGGGCATTGGGCAGTCTGCCTTTTTTCCTCGTCGCTCACGCCGTAGCTCCTTCAGGCGCCAATGGATTTGAGCCCGTTTACCTTGCCGCGGTGTGGCTGGGGCAACTGCTTTACGCGGTCGCCGGACTGTGGGTCGCGATTTGCATTCTTCGCCGCTATTTTTCACTGCGAGTTGCTCTCATGGCGGCGCTCGCCGGGTGGTTGTTAAGTCCGCTCATCTATTATCAGACCGCCCGCCTCTCGATGAGCC
Organism: Opitutus sp.; assembly: GCA_036833235.1. Lineage (GTDB taxonomy): Bacteria > Verrucomicrobiota > Verrucomicrobiia > Opitutales > Opitutaceae > Opitutus. The sequence goes on along the minus strand of DAITQE010000127.1, from coordinate 2,742 downwards.
ACAGCCAGGTTTTCACGTTGGCGATGGTCGTGTTTTGGCTGTCGCTGCGGATCATGGACGGCGATCGGCGAGCACGAATATGGGCGCTGCTTGGCGTGAGCAGCGGGCTGCTCATCGTGACGCGGAACGTCACATTCGTCTATCTCATGCTGCCGGCGTGGGCGGTCGTCTTGAAGCTTAGGCGTCCCACGGATGCTGCATTGGTCCTGTTGGGCGCAGCCGTCCCGCTGGCGCTTCAAGGTGCGGCCTGGAAGGTGATCCACGGCTCATGGTTCGCCTATTCTTATGGCGGAGAACGATTCGATTTCACCCGGCTCCATCTCGGTGGGGTTCTTTTTTCGCCCTTCCATGGCTGGTTTTATTGGCATCCGATCATGCTGATCGGAATCATCGCGTTTGTCTGTTGGGGTTGGCGGCGTGTCGAAGGTCGCTTGTGGTGTGTCTCGCTCGCAGCGATCATCGTGCTTGATGCCGCTTGGCCGACGTGGTGGCTCGGATCGTCGTTTGGCCACCGTGGATTCGAAGTGCCGACTTTTTTCGTGATGATCGGGATCGGTTGGCTGTGGGAACGACTGTGCGAATGGAGTCTCGGGCGGAAAACGTGGATCGTTTTGCTCACCGCTGGAACCGTTTGGAATATTGCTTTATTCGCGTTGTTTTTGACGCAACGCATTCCACGAGAAGCACCCGTTAGCTACGGCGACGTCGTCCATGCGCTTGGAAATTGGCAACATGGCCGGGTTGAGCGGCTCGGTCCGTAGCCGGAGGCGAATGGATCGGAATCTCGCAGTGCGCGACGTAGCGCGGTCAGCCTGACCGCCTGAGCACAGGCAGGCTGACCGTGCTACGGGCTCCCGGCGGGACACGCCTTTATGCCCACATCGCCTTGTCGGAGAGCGGTGCCACATAGCACCGACAACTCGGGGACAGGCCCGTCGCCGCCACTGTTTTCCGGTATGGTTTTCGCAGGTGTAGGCTGCGAGCTTGCTCGCGCTCCAATCGCGCCAGCAAGCTGGCGGCCTACACGTTACGACTCCAAAACAAAAGACCATGCCGTCGCCGCACGCTGCCGGCTTTCAGGTTTGCCATGCAGGCAGCCCAATCTAGGGTCACCAGACGTTCCATGGCGTTATCATTTTTCCTGAAAGAAAAGAAGGGGATTCTTGCTCGTTGTCGTGACGATTACGCGACGAAAATGCGTCTAAAGTACGCCCCGTATTACCACGCCATGGAGTCCCAGCATGGGACGACGGTGAAGCTAAACGGAAAAGAGATGATCATGCTGTCCAGCAACGATTATCTCGGGCTTTCATTTCACCCCAAAGTCATCGAGGCCGGCCGCGCGGCGCTGCTGAAATGGGGCACCAGCACGACGGGAGCCCGACCCTCGAATGGCTCACGGGTTTACCATCTTCAATTGGAAGAAAAGCTCGCCGCATTTCTCGGACGCGAGGCGTGCCACATCCACGCCGCCGGTTATCTGTCCTGCCTTTCGAGTGTGGCCTCGTTCGCCCAAAAAGGAGACCTCATTTACGCGGACAAGAACATTCATTCGTGCCTGTGGGACGGTATCCGACTCTCAATGGCGACGGTCGAACGCTTCTCGCACAACAGTCCTGACGATCTGCGCAACGTACTCGCCGCGACGAACTCGGATGCGCCCAAGATGCTCGTCGTTGAAGGCGTGTATTCGATGGAAGGGCACGTCGCGCGTCTGCCCGAACTGATGGATATTGCGGACGAACACAGCTGTTTTTCCGTGCTGGATGACGCGCATGGCTTCGGTGTTCTCGGGCGACAAGGTCGCGGAACGGTGGACCATTTTGGATTGAACGACCGCGTAGATGTCATCTGCGGGAGTCTGTCGAAATCGCTCGCGAGCACCGGTGGCTTCATTGCTGCATCCCGCGAAGTGATCGACTATCTGCGCTCGCATTCGAAGCAGACAATTTTCAGCGCAGCGATTAGCGCATCACAGGCTGCATGCGCCGAGGCGTCCCTCGAGATCATGCTGACGGAGCCGCAACATTTGGAAAAGCTGTGGTCCAACACCAAGAAGTATCGCGCGATTCTCACGAGTCTCGGGTTGGATCTCTGGGGCAGCGAAACGCCCGCCGTACCCATCGTGCTTGGCTCGAAGGAACGCGTGTATCCGTTTTGGCGTGCGCTCATGGAGAAGGGCATCTTCACCGTGATGTCGATCGCCCCCGCTGTTCCGGCCGGCAAGGATTTGATCCGCACTGCGATCTCGGCGATGCACACCGACGAGCAGCTGGAAAAAATCGCCGACGCGATGGCCTACGCGGTGAAGCGGATGTAGTCGCGTTTTTGATGGTCTCGGATGCTGGAGTGTAGCCGGCCAGCAGCCGCTGGTGTAGGTTGCGCGCTCGCCGCGCAACGGGGTCCTCGACGCGGACGTTGCGCGGCGAGCGCGCAACCTAGAGTTCAATCCGGGATCGCAGTTTCCACGGATACTTTTAAGGCTTTGGACGATTGGGATTAATCCAGTCCGCTGCGCAAAACGTCCGCCGCTTCCGCCCAAGTCGGGAGCGATCGGGACACCGCTTCCGAGCGCAGGCTCGCGCAAAACGTATTGTCCGTGAGCACACGGCGCAGCGCTTCGGCCCACGCGTGTCGATTACTCACCGGAACGGCGACGCATCCTCCGCCCGCAGAGTTCTCCCGCAGCACAGGCAAGTCGCTACACACACACGGCACTCCATGCCACAACGACTCCAGCAG
>DAITQE010000126.1:3035-8095 GCA_036833235.1 Opitutus sp. | reverse complement strand
AAGAATGCCTGCGAATTGTCCCCCGAGTCGACACATCCGGCTTTCCAGCCAGTTCCCACCATGATCCGCCACACAGGCGGCAACGAGTTGTACGAGTCCCGGCCGGTCGGCGCCAATCACCGTCATCACAAGGTTCGCGAGCATAGTCCCACCACGCTGAAGCCGACGCCGCGCCGCCGCAATCCCTCACTCGTCGAGTTCGACGTTCCAATAAGCCATATCGAGGAAGTCTTTCCACATCTCGCGATGACGCGTGCCGAGCACGAGGGAAATCACGGGCCGCCACTTCGGCTTCACCGGCTTCCGGATCAACCGGAGGTGCGCTTCATGCGGAAGGCGGTTCGCCTTTTTCGTGTTACACTTGATGCACGAGCAAACGATGTTCTCCCATGTGGTCTTCCCACCGTAATCGCGCGGGATGACGTGATCGAGATTCAACTGCTCGCGGGGCAGAACCCGTGCACAATACTGGCAGGCGTTCTTATCGCGTTCGAAGATGTTGTTGCGGGTCAACTTCAGTTCCTTGCACGGCAGCTTGTCGAAAAACGTGAGCAGGATAACTCGCGGCAGGCGGATTGTGCGACTCGGCGTGTGCACGGTCTCCAACTCGACCAGCGGCGGATTGTGCGTGGAGAAATCAATCCAGTCCAACAGCGCAAACGTCCGGAAGTCATCGGCATGGTGATGCACCACTTGCGCGTGCCCGCGACAGAGCAACCCAAACGCGCGGCGCGCACCGATTACGTTCACCGCCTGCCATAAGCGGTTCAAGACGAGCACCGGTTGATCGAGCGCGGCTTCCATACGGAGCGACGGCAATAACGTCGCCGCCCCGGCAGTGTCAAGGGCTCGCCCCCGCCGAAACGAAAATGTCGCAGCACTCGCAACATGTAGCATGGGCAGCCTGCCCGTGCTGGACTTCGGGCCGCGTCAGCCCGCAATCAAAAGAATGGCCTCAAGAATGGCCGTGGTTTTTCAGCGTTCTGGTCCTCGTTCTCTTTCTCGTAATCTTTCTCATTCTCGCTCCGATGGATCGCGGGCGTCTCATTCTTTGTCCCGCCTCTAGACGGAATTCGATCTTCGGACCGCCTTAAAGGCGTAACTACAAACAGCGGCGGTCAGGCTGACCGCGCTACGTTTTACTCGTCGTCGGCCAGCTGGTTTTCAGCCCCCGCGCGCGCGGGTTCGAGCGAAATGCCTTTGATTTTAATTCCCACGAGTTTCTTCAAAACGAAGTCCAGCTGGTCCGCCGCGACATCGACGAGCGTGTGGCGTTGATGAATGTCGATCGCGCCGACGACGTTGGCCGGTAGTCGCGTCACGCCAGAAATCTTCCCAACAATATCGGCCGGCGTAATCAGTTGCTTGCGTCCGACGTTGAGAAAAATCGTCACCATTCCGGGCTCACGACCCGTTCGGGCCGGGCGTTCGTATTTCTGTTTTTTCGATAGCGTCGGACTTTGTTCGTCCTCCACAGTCGCCGCGCGATCTGCCGATTGCGCCGGCCCCAATGCCGGAGTTTTGGACGGAGTCGGATAAACTGCTTTCTTTGGCGTGGCGACGGATTTTGCCCATCCTGGTGCTGACTGAACCGAGGCCGTCGCCGCAGCCTCAGCCGCCGGACGTTCGATCGCTGGCTTGGCCGCTCTCGCAGAAGGAGCGCCAGCCGGCGGCTTCTTGTCTGCGGTCGCCGGCGAGCCCTGCAGCATGTGAATCAATGCCGAGCAAATATCCGTGCTCGCGTAGCCTTGATCGAGCAGTCGGTCGATCATGCGATCGTGCGGCTTGAACTGCTTCGCGTCGAGTGTCGCACGAATCTTTTCAAAAAATACGCTGGTCCGTGCCTCGTCGACTTCATCGAGCGACGGAATCGTGCCGCGGCGAATGTTCAATTTCGCCCAACGCACCATGCTCTGGAGTTTGTAGATTTCCTGGCCGGAAACGAACGTGAACGCCTGACCCGATTTACCCGCCCGCCCGGTTCGCCCAATCCGGTGAGTGTAATCCTCGGCGTCGTTCGGCAGGTCGAAATTGAATACGACTTCAAGATCGTCGACGTCGAGTCCGCGGGCCGCGACATCGGTCGCCACCAGAAACTCGAACCCGCGTCGGCGAAACTTATCCATCACCCGATCGCGCTGCGCCTGGCTGATGTCTCCATGCAAACGGTCCGTGAGGTAACCGCGCGAATGGAGATGCTCGTCCAAATCATCGACCATGATCTTTGTGCTGCAGAAAATGATACCGTAGCGAAAATCATTCACATCGATCAATCGGGTGAGCGCCTCGATCTTCGACCGCCGGTCGACCTCGAAGTACGTCTGCTCCACCTGCGGAGCATTTTGCGCAACCGACTCGATCTTGATCCACGCCGGATCTTTCGAATAGCGGCCGATCAGGTCCTGAATCGCCCGCGGAATCGTCGCCGAGAAAAACAGCAACTGCCGCGTTGCCGGCACCGATTTCAAGATATGCTCGATGTCATCGCGGAATCCCATGTCGAGCATGCGATCGGTCTCGTCCAGCACCACGAGCTTGAGTGAATCCAGTTTCAACGTCCCGCGTTCCATGTGATCCATCACGCGACCCGGCGTGCCGATCACGACCTGAGCGCCAGCCGCCAGCGCGCGGAACTGCCGTTCATAACTCTGACCGCCGTAAATCGGCACGCCCATCACGCCCCGTTTGAACAGCGCAATTTTGCCGGTCTCTTCCGCAACCTGCACCGCGAGTTCACGCGTCGGGCACAGAATCAGCACCTGCACCGCGCGCAATTTCGGATCAACTTTTTCAATCGCAGGAATAGCGAACGCGACTGTTTTGCCTGAGCCGGTCGAGGACATGCCAACGACATCGCGTCCCTCCATGATCGTGGGAATCACCGCGGCTTGGATCGGAGCCGCTTCTTCGAAGCCCATTTTATCTACGGCTTTCAGTATCTCCGGCGAAAGACCAAGCTCGGTGAAGGGACGTTTTTCCATACGGCACCATGCCCCGGCCCAATGCACTCCGCCAGCCTGCATTAAAATTTCTCGAATCATCGATCGTCGGTAAAAAGCGACCTCATATCACGACACGACGGCGGGTTGCGCGGTGTAGGGTATCAGGAAACTTGATCGCGTGGACCGCTTTCTCATTGTGACCGCCGTTCGACGTTCTTTCACCGCCTAAGGCGACGCCGCTTCCTCGGCGTTTTCACGGGGGACCCAATTTCCGGCACGCTCTGCTCAAGGGCAGAACGCGACGGATGGGGCGAACGGATACAGGTAACTGCATCCAAGGTCACTTCCTAGGACCGAGCCCGTCAGCTAACCTCGTCGGCAATGGGAAGGGTGATCCACTAGGGCCTCCGCTCGGGCGGAGTGTCTCCACGGTCGCTCCAACGCAGCCGCATGTCCGTGCGCGCGGGAACACCGCGCGCTCTGCCGTGCTTTCAGGAGACACATCCCATGACCTCAATGGTCTTTTCGCTCCACGCCGAACTTACACAATGAACGTCCTTTCCTCTGCAAAACATCTCCTGCTCGGCCGCGCTCGATCGCTGAGCGATCAGAATCTTTTCCACAAGGTCTCTCTTGTAGCCCTCTTTGCCTGGGTCGGCTTGGGAGCTGATGGCCTGTCATCGTCCTGCTACGGTCCAGAAGAAACCTTCAAATCTCTCGGCGCCAATCCGCACCTCGCGCTCTTCGTCGCGGCTGCATCCGTTGTCACGATACTTGCGATCTGCGCCAGCTACTCGCAAATCATCGCGCTGTTTCCCAGCGGCGGTGGCGGTTATCTTGTCGCGAGCAAACTCCTCTCCCCCGCGGCAGGCGTCGTGTCCGGGAGCGCGCTGCTCATCGATTATGTGCTTACGATTACGATCTCGGTGGCGAGCGGCGCCGACGCGTTGTTCAGTATTCTGCCGCCTCATTGGGTGGCATGGAAACTTCCGTTCGCGTTCGCGGGCGTCGCCGGTCTGACGCTTATCAACCTCCGCGGCGTGCGCGAATCAGTCATGTTGTGGGTGCCAGTATTCTTCGTGTTCATCGCCACGCATGCGTTCGTGATTCTGTACGCCATTATCAGTCACGCGGGCGGATTGCCCGCGCTCGCCACATCCACGGTTCATGAGGTTCACACCGCCGGAACGCAGTTCGGCTGGTTCGGTCTTCTCGCAGTGATGCTGCGCGCGTACAGCATGGGCGCGGGCACCTACACAGGAATTGAAGCGGTGAGCAACGGCCTGCCCATCTTGCGCGAACCGCGCGTGCGCACCGGCCGCCGTACGATGGTCTATATGGGCATCTCGCTCGCGGTCACGGTCGCTGGTCTGCTCGTTGCCTACCTGCTGTTTCGCGTCGAGCCTCAAACGGATAAAACGCTCAACGCCGTCCTCGTTGAAAAAATTACCGCGCTTTGGCCGCCCGCACTCGGCGGTGGCTTCGTCTGGGCGACGCTCGCCTCGGAAGCCGCGTTACTTTTCATAGCGGCGCAAGCTGGTTTTCTCGATGGGCCACGCGTCGTGGCGAACATGGCGCTCGACCGCTGGTTTCCCACGCGTTTCACGCAGCTCAGCGATCGGCTCGTGACACAAAATGGTATTCTGCTGATGGGCGGCGCCGCGTTCGTGATGATGGCGATCAGCCGCGGTTCCGTCGGCCTCCTCGTTGTGCTCTATTCGATCAACGTATTCATAACGTTCTCACTGTCGCAGCTCGGCATGGTTCGCCATTGGTGGCAGGTGAGACGCACGGATTCCACGTGGCGCCGCAAACTTGCCGTCAACGGCTTCGGCCTCGTCCTCACGACCTTCATCCTCATTTCACTCACCGTCGTCAAATTCTCGGAAGGCGGTTGGGCCACGCTCGTCGTCACCGGTCTCCTCGTCGCGGCGGCGTTCGCGATTCGTCGCCATTACCACAACGTCTCCACCCAACTGCGCCGGCTGGACACGATTGTCGCCGCCGCCGAGATCGAGAACACTTCGCGGACCCAGGCGATTGGTGATCCTGATCCTCAAGCCCGCACGGCCATCCTGCTGGTCAACGGCTACAATGGCCTCGGACTTCACACTGCGC
>DAITQE010000126.1:876-3025 GCA_036833235.1 Opitutus sp. | reverse complement strand
ACACTGCGCTGCACGTGCCGCGGATGTTTGGCGACACGTTTCGCAATTACGTCTTTCTCCAAGTCGGCACGGTCGATGCCGGCAATTTCAAGGGCGTCGATGAGCTTGCCGCGCTCCGCGAGCACACCGATTCCGCGGTCACGCGCTACGCGAGCTGGGCGCGGGCCCACGGGTATGGATCGGCCACGTTCACCGCGGTGGGTCATGACGTCGTCAGTGAGGTGATATCGCTGGCGCACGAAGCTGCCGCGCGTTTTCCGCGGCATGTTTTCTTTGCCGGCCAGCTGCTCTTCGCCCGTGAGACGCGCCTCACTCGCTGGCTGCACAATTCCACCGCGTTCGCACTGCAGCGTCGATTTCTCCTGGCCAATCTGCCCTTCGTCATTCTGCCGATCCGAGTGGCGAACTAATCCCGCTGAGCGAATCGCCGCGCAGCCGCGTCGCGTCCGTGATACCCAAGCTCTCGGTCCAAATTTTCCGGCGATCCAATTCCCAGAATCTAGGTCTATCCGGCCGCTCTCTTAACTGAACACAAACGCCGCTGCGCGCGCGGATGGCACACGTTCAGCGGTGAAAGTGATGCCCACCACCACCACCGTGATAGCCGCCGCCGCGAAAACCACCGTGGCCGTAATAGCCAGCATGCCCGCGATATCCACCATAGTAGCCATAGCCAAAGCCGAGGCTCAGCGAGATCGGCGAGTACCAGTATCTATCGGGATAGTACGCGTAGTCAGGGTAGTAACTGCTCTCTGGGTAATAATAGACGACACGCGGTGCCGGCTGAGGCTGATAAACCACCGCTGGCGCAGGCGACGTCGGAATTACCACCGTCTGACTGGCTCCGGCTTGGGCTGCCGGCAGCATCTGATACGTCACTGAGTTGATTTGGCCATTCGTCAGCTTGTAGGTGACGGAGATCTGCGAGCCGTTGTCGGCGATCTTGTCTATTGCCACACCTTGGGCGTACGCCGCATTCGTGAGTTCTTGGGCGGATGGCAACTGCGGTACGTAAACGATCTGGTTCGAAGTACGAACTTCTCCCGCGGCCGTCGATACGGCCGGAGGTGGCGTGGAAGGAGACGCGGCAGGAGTAGCATCAGTCGTTTCTGCCCGGGCGTAGGACGCAACCGATGCCGCTGCCAGAACCAAAGCTGTGATAATATTCGGTTTCATGGGATAAGGATTACTGGATGGGACCGCGAAGATTCTTCAAAAGTGCCACCAAACAATGAGCCTCTCCGCCATGAATCGCAAATCGTCAGCGGGACGTGGTACGCCAGCCGCTTGGAAGCAGCAGGGTTGTGTAAATCTAGACAAACAACGCCCCGACTTTGACAGGATGAGATCAGCTAAGTTTCTGGCGGAAATGATCTAGCCGGTTAACCTCGAAGCGCATGAGAGCAGCCGTGATTTCCAAACCAGGAGCCGCCGACGTCTTGACCATCGTCGAGCGGTCGGTACCTGCAATGAGTGATTCCGACGTGTTGATTCGGGTTAATGCCGCGGGCGTTAACCGGGCCGATGTTGCGCAACGGAAAGGCCACTATCCGGCGCCAGCCGGCGCATCGCCCGATATTCCGGGGCTCGAAGTTGCGGGCATTGTTGAAGCGCACGGCGCAAGCGTAAAACGCTGGAAGGTCGGCGACGCGGTTTGCGCATTGCTCGCCGGCGGCGGCTATGCGGAGTTCGCCACAGTTGACGCTGGCAGCTGTCTGCCGATCCCTCAGGGCTGGAGCGCGACCGATGCCGCGGCGCTTCCGGAAGCGGTGCTCACGGTCTGGGCAAACGTGTTCCAACGCGGTCGGCTGAAGTCCGGCGAAACGTTTCTTGTTCACGGCGGTTCGAGCGGAATTGGAATGACTGCGATCCAACTCGCGAAGACCTTTGGCGCGCGCGTCTTCGCGACAGCCGGTAGCGACGAAAAATGTCGCGCCTGCGAAACGGCTGGCGCCGAGCGCGGGATTAATTACCAGCAGGAAGATTTCGAAGCGGTGCTGAAAGGAGACGGCATCGACGTGATTCTCGACATGATCGGCGGCGACTACGTCACGAAGAACCTAAAGTTGCTCCGACCCGAAGGCCGGTTGGTTTTCATCAACGCGATGAAAGGGGCGAAGGCTGAAGTGAACCTGATGCAGGTAATGAC
>DAITQE010000126.1:0-866 GCA_036833235.1 Opitutus sp. | reverse complement strand
TAATGACGCAGCGACTGACGATCACTGGAAGCACGCTTCGCAGCCGCGAGGCAGCGTTCAAAACCGCGCTGGCCGCGGAGGTCGAACAACAAGTGTGGCCGCTGCTCACGTCCGGAAAATTCCTCGCCAACGTGTTTAAAGTTTTCCCGCTGGCAGAAGTCGCCGAGGCGCATCGCCTGATGGAGAGCAGCCAACACATCGGCAAAATCGTGCTAAGCGTGGCGTGATATTAACGAATCGAGCCGCTGGGAGCACGGGCGTCCCGCCCGCTTCCGAAATGAGCGGGCGGGACGCCCGCGCTCCCAGGGGCGATCCCATCGAGCTGATCCATCTAGTCGGGGTCGCTGATCCCGGATTCCGCCAGACCGGGCTCAGCGAGCCCGGCTATAGGGGTGAGCCAAGCGGTTCACCGCGACGATTCGCCCAGATGCTCCCACAGAAACGCGTATGTCCGCGCCACGCGGGTCGCCAGTTGTTCGCTCGTTACACTGCCGTGGTGTCCGCCTTCCGTGTTCTCGTAATAATCCACCGCGTAGCCGAGAGCCTCCATCTTCGCGGCCATCTTCCGCGCATGACCAGGATGAACGCGATCGTCGCGCGTAGTTGAGTAAAACATAATCGGCGGCAGTTTCATCCCAGGCCGCACGTTCTGATAAGGCGAGTAGTTGCTAATGTAAGCCCACTCCGCGGGCAAATCCGGATTCCCATACTCGGCCATCCAACTCGCTCCCGCGAGCAGATGACTGTAGCGCTTCATGTCGAGGAGCGGGTTTCCGCACACGACCGCGCCGTACAACTCGGGATGACGTAATATCGTTGCCCCGACCAAAAGCCCGCCGTTGCTACGGCCCTCGATACCGAGATGA
>DAITQE010000125.1:7397-8102 GCA_036833235.1 Opitutus sp. | reverse complement strand
ACTGTTTTGGTGCCTTCCGCTATGCCAATTTCCCGATCGAGTCGTATCCATGCCTACGCCATTCCGTCGGTGCCACTACCCCACGGATTGCCTCACCGCCGGCGCGAACCGATCTCGCGCTAGCTGCAAAATTTTCCACCGCCCTGCCGATTTCCATGACGAAAGCGACCTCGTTGCCAACCTCCACCGGTTGGGAGAAAACCATTTGGCGGGACGAATCTGCCTGGAGTTCGCTCCAAGGCGCGGTCCGGGCCGTCGTGAGCGAAGCACGCGAGCGCTTGGTCTTTCTGGGATCCGCCGACGGCCGGCTCAATCTCCTCAATACGCCTTATCCACAGGTTCTTCCGACCGAGCAGCATCGCTGGCCAAACCAAGGTGGTCATCGATTCTGGCTCGGTCCGCAAAAGCGCTGGGTCTGGCCCCCCATCGCCGACTGGGAATATTCCGCCGCCGCGTCAGTGCGCGTTGTGGGAGATGTTCTCACCCTTGATCAACCTCGACACGACAAAGCCTATCCGCCGATCGTTCGCGAATATGTCTGGCAAGGCAGTCTCCTCCGCTGCACGGCCCGCTGGCAACACGATGGCCGGCCATATTTCGGAATGCATGTCATCCCCGTGGATTTGCCGTTCACCGGCAGCGCCACGCTCGCAAAAACGCCCGACGTTCCCCTCGGCGTGGTCGATGTGCAGATGGATGGATCCG
>DAITQE010000125.1:0-7387 GCA_036833235.1 Opitutus sp. | reverse complement strand
GTCATAAAACTCGGCTTCGTTCAGCAGCCGCTGACAATTTCGCGTGGCGAGGGTTGGCAATTATCCGTTCTTCCCGGCCCCAACGAAGGCGTTGTTCTCGAGCCTCCCGACCACGGCTATTTGAGTCAGATCTGGGTTGGCGCGCCCGAACATGACCTCGCCGAGCTCGAGCAACTCACCCCGTATTTGCGCGGCAACGCCAACGGCGAATGCGCCAGTACCATTTATCTGGAAGCCACTCCGCCCGCCCGCAACGCTGAAGCCTGAAGTCACTTTCTCCTTACTTTCAAATCTCAGCTCTCAACTCTCAACCTCCCTCTCATGGCTACCTACGGCACCTTCGATGACTCCAACCGCGAATTTGTTATCACTCGCCCCGACACACCGTTGCCCTGGCTCAATTACATGGGCCAGGACGACTACTTCGGCATGGTGACCCAAACCTCCGGAGGGTATTCGTTTTGGAAGGACGCCAAGCTCCGCCGCCTCACGCGGTATCGCTACAACAACAATCCGATGGATAACGACGGCCGCTTCCTCTACGTGAAGCACGGCAAGTCCATCTGGAATCCCGGCTGGAAACCAACGCGTGCGAAACTCGACGCGTTCGAATGCCGCCATGGCCTCGGCTACTCGCGCATCACCGGCCGCAAAGACGGCGTCGAGGTCGAGCAACTGATGTTCGTTCCGCCAAACGAAAATCTCGAGGTTTGGAAAGTGTCCGTGCGCAACCGCACCAAGCAGACGCAGAAGCTGTCGCTGTTCTCGTTCGTCGAATTCTGCTCGTTCGAAGCGCTGAACGACATGACGAACTACCAGCGCACGTATTCAATCGGTGAAGTCGAAATCGAAGGTTCGGGCATTTACCACAAGACCGAGTATCGCGAACGCCGGAACCATTACGCCCTCTTCGGCTGCACGCGCAAAATCGATGGCTACGACACGTCGCGCGACGCATTCGTCGGCGTCCATCACGGCCTGCAAGATCCGCAAGCCGTCGTCGCCGGCAAGTGCACCAACAGCCATGCGCACGGCTGGAATCCCGTCGGCGCGCACCAGATCAATCTCACCTTGAAGCCGGGTCAGGAGGAGTCCTTTGCGTTCGTGCTGGCCTATGTCGAACAAGGCGACCTGCCGAAATTCGATGCCCCGTTCGTCATGAACAAGACGAAGGGCCGCGAAATTCTCGCGAAATTCTCGGACTTGAAAGCGATCGATGCGGCCTTCGCCTCCGTCAAGCAGCGCTGGGAAGACCTGCTCTCGATTTATCAGGCGCCGAAAGTGCCAAACGAACACCTCCGCCGGATGGTGAATACCTGGAATCAGGCGCAGGTCATGGCGACGTTTAACCTGTCGCGTTCAACCTCTGGATACGAAACCGGCATTGGCCGCGGCATGGGTTATCGCGACTCCAATCAAGACGTGTTGGGCTTCGTTCACCTTCTGCCGCAACGCGCCCGCCAGCGCATTCTCGACATCGCTGCGACCCAGCTTTCCGACGGCACGTGTTATCATCAATATCAGCCGCTCACCAAAAAGGGTAACGCCGACGCCGGCAGCGGCTTCAACGACGATCCGCTGTGGTTGATTCTGTCGACGTGCGCGTACATCCGCGAAACGGGAGACACGGTGATCTTGAGCGAGCAGATCGGTTGCGCCGACAAACCTGGCTCAAAGGACACGCTGCTCGACCATCTGGAGATCTCGATTGCTTACACGTTGCGCAATCGCGGACCACATGGTCTTCCGCTCATCGGCCGCGCCGATTGGAACGATTGTCTTAACCTGAATTGTTTTTCCGATCAGCCGAACGAGTCGTTCCAAACCACGGCGAACAAAGGCAAAGGCGACGTGGCGGAATCCGTGATGATTGCCGGCCTCTTTCTCTACGCTTCGCGAGATCTCGCCGCGCTCTACCGTTTCATGAAACGCGAAGACGACGCGAAGCGGATCGATGGTGGCTATGCGGAGATGTTGAACATCATCGAGACGCAGGCGTGGGACGGCGCGTGGTACACCCGCGCGTTCGACAGCTTCAGCAACCCGGTTGGCTCGAAGACGTGCGAAGAAGGCAAAATCTACATCGAGAGCCAGGCCTGGTGCGTACTCGGCGGCGCCGGCCAAAACAATGGTCGTGCTCGCAAGGCCCTCGAAGCCGTTGAAAAATATCTCTACAAACCGGGTCTCGGTTGCGCGCTGCAATATCCGCCCTACTCGACGTATCACATCGAGCTCGGCGAAGTGTCCAGCTACCCGCCGGGCTACAAGGAAAACGCCGGCGTGTTCTCGCACAACAACACATGGATTCACATCGGCTGGACCATGTTCGGCGACGGCGATCGCGCCCTCGACTACTACCTGAGCATCTGCCCTTCCGCGAAGAAGGATCACGATGTGTATCGTTCCGAGCCGTACGTCTATGCACAGATGACGGCATCTCAGTTCTCGCCCACGCCTGGCGAAGGGAAGAACTCATGGCTCACCGGCACTGCGGCGTGGTCGTTCGTCGTCGCGAGCCAATACATCCTCGGGATTCGTCCGGACTTCGATGGTTTGCGCATTGACCCATGTATTCCGAAGAAGTGGAAAGGGTTTTCGGTCATCCGAAAATTCCGTGGCGTGACGTACACCATCGATGTGAAGAATCCCAAAGGTAAATCGAAGGGAGTAAAGTCGCTCATCGTCGACGGAAAGAAAGTCTCCGGTAACGTGCTCCCGTTGCCCGCCGACGGCCGCACGGAGGTAAAGGTCGAAGCCACCCTTGGCGCCTAATCTGACTCTCAGCCACCCATCATGCAATTCGGCCACTTCGACGATCGCGCCAAGGAATACGTCATCACGCGCCCGGACACCCCGCGTCCGTGGAGCAATTATCTCGGTTCGCTCGACTACGGCGCGATCATCACCAACAACGCCGGCGGCTATTCGTTCTACAAGAGCGCGCTCTCCAGCCGCTTTCTCCGACTGCGCTCAAACTCGGTCCCGATGGATCAGCCAGGGCGCTATTTTTATCTGCGAGATCAGGAGAGCGGCGACTACTGGTCGTCATCGTGGCAACCCGTCGGGAAACCACTTTCCAAATACAAAAGCACCTGCCGCCACGGCATGGCCTACACCACGATCACCTCGCGGTATGCCTCGATCGAGACTGAGTCGACGTACTTTGTCCCTCTCGGTCAGGCCTTCGAATACTGGCGGCTCAAGGTCACCAACAAATCGAAGAGCCCACGCCAACTTTCGCTCTTCACCTATTGCGAGATGGCGAGTCCGTGGCACATGCCGAACGACCTGACGAACCTGCAATATTCGCAGTTCATCACCAAGGCCACAGTCGAGCAGGACATGCTCGGCATGGCCGTGCATCCGTACCACGCCTACGATCCGACAACCTTGATGGGCTGTCACCGCCTCTGGATGACACTGGTCGGCGCCCCGCTCGCGGGCTATGAAACCGTGCGCGAGCGTTTCCTCGGCTCCATTTACAACACCTACGCCAATCCTCAGGCGGTGATCGATGATCGCTGTTCGAATTTCCTGGCCGAAGGCGAAAACGCCATCGGCACGTTGCGCGTCGAACTCACGTTGCAACCCGGCGAAACGCGCGAGCTCATCGCCATGCTCGGTCTCGGTACGCCCGAATCGCACGGCTACGCCGCACGCAACGAATTTGGCACGCCCGAACGGTGTGAAGCCGAACTCCAAAAGCTGATCAGCCACTGGCACAGCCTGCTCGATTGCGTAAAAGTCAAAACGCCAGACGCCGAATTCGACTCGATGGCCAACGTCTGGGGCGCGTACAACGCGCTCATCACCTACACCTGGTCACGACACGCCTCGCTAATCTACAACGGCGAGCGTGACGGTCTCGGATTTCGTGATACGGTCCAGGATTTCCTTGGCGCCATGCCGATGCTCAAGGATCAGATTCGCGAGCGTCTCGAACTCATGCTGACGGGCCAAGTTTCAAACGGCGGAGCGATGCCGGTTGTCCAGCCATTCAGCCATAAACCGGGTCAGATGCCGCCGCCGAAGCGCGAGGAATATCGCTCGGACGACTGTCAATGGTTCTTCAACGCCGTCCCCGATTACGTCGCCGAAACAGGCGACATCGATTTCTACAAAAAGGTTCTGCCCTACGCGGACACCGGCGAGGCCACCGTCCTCGGACACCTGCGTCGCGCGCTCGAATTCAACCTCGATCGCTCTGGCAAAAACGGACTGCCCTGCGGCCTGCATGCCGATTGGAACGACTGCGTGAAGATGGGCTACAACGGCGAATCCGTCATGGTTGCCCAACAACTCCGCTTCGGGCTCGTGACCTACGCAGGCATCGCTGAAAAACTCGGGCTGGCAGACGAAGCCGGCTGGGCTCGCGCCGAGCAAACCAAGCTTGAAGCCAACCTTCAGAAAGCCACGTGGGATGGTGAGTGGTTCCTCTGGGCCATCGGCGAAGATGGCCATCGCTACGGTTCGCAGCAGGAGACCGAGGGGAAAATCTACATCAACACGCAAGTGTGGGCCGTTATGTCGGGCGCTGCTTCGCCCGAGCAGGGCCGCAGTTGCATGGATGCGCTCAAGCGCGATCTCGCCACTCCTTATGGCGTCATGCTTAGCGCGCCGCCGTTTACGCATACACCGCCGACCGTGATGGGTGGGGTGATCTACAATCATGGCATCAAGGAAAACGCGGGGATTTTCTGCCACACGCAAAGCTGGGCGGTGATCGCCGAGTGTCTCTTGGGCAATGGCGACCAGGCGTACGAGTACTATCGCGCCTTCATGCCCAGCGCCTACAACACGCGCGCTGAACTGCGGGAAATCGAACCGTACGTGCATTGCCAGACTACGTATGCCACGTGCAATCGCAACGCCGGCAAATCACGCGTGCCCTGGCTGTCCGGCACCGCGTCGTGGAGCCATCACACCGCGCTCCAGTGGATCCTCGGCATCCGCCCTGAACTCGACGGTCTGCGCATCGATCCCTGCATTCCCAAAAGCTGGTCAGGTTTTACCATCACCCGGGTTTTCCGTGGTATGACATTGAAAATCGAGGTCAAGAACCCGAATGGCGTCAACAAAGGTGTGAAATCACTGCTGATTGACGGAAAGCCCGTCGAAGGCGACATCGCTCCCCTCGCCCAACTCAAAAACGGCACAAAAATCATCGCGACGCTCGGCTAACGAAACTGATACCATGGGAAGGCTAATCTTCGCTGATTAACGCTAATAAAAATCAGCGCCACCGAGCGGAGCGTTCAGGTTCGATGTAGGTACCCGACCCATCGAAAGGAGCTCCCCGCTCAAAAACAAAATAATCCTCAGCGTCGCTCGTGCGGGGGTGGGTCAGTTCTAAACGAGCGAACGTGGGTCAAATCCTCGCGAGCGTTGACAGCTCCTGGGCCAGTTGCAGAATCTTGACGAAGCTTTCGGTCACGAGGGCTTTGTTCTGCGCTCGGAAAGTGCAGATCGTATCGTGATCCGGGTGCGTGTCGCCGGTGATGAGCCGCACCGCCACATTGTCGTAGGTGCTCTGCTCGATCCGGCGGGAACCGAAAGTGCCGGTCGCACAGCTGTAGACCAGCAGGCTCAGCAACATCGTCGGTGGATACTGCGCGTCGCCCGTGCCGCGGGTGTTGACCCGCACCTCGCGCAAGTCGATCCCCTCGACCGCATCGATGAGGAAGTGCGCCAGATGATCCGCCGGCACCCAGTCCCGCAGGTCAGGCGGCAGCAGCAAGGGGGTGTCGCGGTCGACGGTGACGAAGCGGGTGGCCATGCCGGAATCATGTGTATATATTATATTGCCAGTCAATATAATATGTAATATAGTCACGAATGTTTTCTGAATCAGATCGACCGACGATCCGCGAAAATGCCGCAGGCGTTTTCGTTGAGCAGCCTGTCGGGTTGGCCCGCGCGCATGCAGACTTCAGCCAGGGCTACTCCACGATGCCGGTTCCTAAGTCCGACAGGCTGCTAGAGCTGCGATCCCGCCTTGAAAAAAGCCGGACACTGCTCGATTTGTGCGCCCCGCTGCCGTCGTTCGTCACCATCAGTCGTCATTCCTGTCACGCCGGTCCCCCCCCACTCTTCCGCGCCTTTTGAGTCTTCCATCTGTTCCGTGCCTTCTGTGGAGGAAGGCCTTGCTGCCAACGCGTTGAGGCGAAGCCGCTCCGAACGCTGAAACTCAATCAGCGCGTTAGGGACAACGCGCTCCACCTCCGAGTCTGCAGAATCTCCCTCCGCGGTGAGTCTTTCGCCGTTTTACAGCCATGATCCGCGGCGAAAACTCATCTATGAAAAAGTCGCCGGTGGCTCCATCCTTTGATCAGCGTTCATTAGCGTAGAACGGCGGTTCGGAGGTTCAGCGTGGTTCGAAACACATCCTCGCCGCCAGGGTCGCCGGAGGACGGCAACAAAAAAGCTGCACGGACGTGGATCCGTGCAGCTTGGACAATTATGACTTTGCGCGATTGTGCCCGCGACCCTCTTGCGATTGTATTCCTGTGACTATTACCAAATCCCCGCCGCCTCCATCCCGCCAGCCGTGCCACGCGCGCTCCTGTCAAAATGAGAATTGCTGCGGGTGAACGTACAACAAAAAAGGCAGGACCAAATTGGTCCTGCCTTTCGAAGGTAATCTGAAAACCTTAATTCCTCACAAGCTTGCGGCGCATGCCTTCAATACCCAGAAGAGCCATGCCAAACAACAGAACTACCGAGCCAGAATCCGGAACATTCGTATGGTCATAGAGCCGGGCAAAAGAGATTCCTCCGTTGCCGTTCGGACCGCTGCCATTGGCCGGAACGGCAAACGAGGATTGATTGGCATCGAAGTAAAGCGCGACCAAACCACCCTCCGGGGTGCCACCTGTTCCGCTGCCATAATGCAGCACCAAATAATCGCCCGTGACGATGGGCCCACCGGTATAGTCCGACTGTGCGGTTGTAGGCGCCGGATACCCCTGCAAGGCAGCTTCAGCCTGCAGCCATGCCAACACATTGGCATCGCCTAAGCCCTTATCCCCGGTGACGTTCGAGATATCTTGGGCTGGAAAATCCCCAGTTCCCAAGATGTTGATGGCGCTTGCCGTGGCAGTGTGGCAGAATAAGAGCGCGACTGCGCAAAGTGCTGATGTTTTTGTCAAGATTCGGAGGTTCATGTGGTGGATCCTTTTTTTCCTCGTTCGTTTTCCCCGTTTTCAAACGCTGGTGGCGGTCCGTGTAAGCTGTAAGCATGCCAACCTTGCAATCGAATCTTGAAATCAACCATAAACTATTCCAATGGAATGTACTGTGAATATTGTCTCCGGAAGCCTCTCCATGCCGTCAAAGCTCAAACTGTAAGGTCTTCCGACGCTTTCTACGTGTCCTAGCAGTTCCCAGT
>DAITQE010000124.1:2932-8103 GCA_036833235.1 Opitutus sp. | reverse complement strand
CTGGCAGGCATCGATCATCGGCAAGAAGCTTCGCCTGTTCGTCATCGATGCGACGAAGGTCGCGCAGGCCAGCGGCATGGGTCGGCGCACGAATACCGTTCTGCAAACCTGCTTCTTCGCCCTGTCCGGCGTGCTGCCCCAGGCGGAAGCCATCGCGCAGATCAAGAAAGCCATCAGCAAAACGTACGGCCGGAAAGGCGACGAGATCGTGAAGATGAACCATGCCGCGGTTGACGCCGCGCTCGATGGTTTGCGCGAGGTCGCGATTCCCAGCGCCCCCGATACCGACGCCATGGCCAGCGTGCCGCCGTCGTACACCGACGCGCCGGAGTTTGTTCGCAACGTCACCGCGCGACTCCTCGCCAACGAGGGCGACCTGATGCCGGTCAGCGCAATTCCGCTCGATGGCTGCTGGCCAACCGGCACCGCCTGTTTCGAAAAACGAAACATCGCACTCGAGATTCCCGCGTGGGATCCGTCGATCTGCATTCAATGCAACAAGTGCGCGCTCGTTTGCCCGCATGCTGCGATTCGTCCGAAATTCTTCGATCCCGCCGAGCTCGCCAGTGCACCCGCCGGTTTCCTGTCGTCGCCGTTCAAATCCAACGAATTTCCCGGCCAGCGCTACACGCTGCAAATCGCTCCCGAGGACTGCACGGGTTGCACAATTTGCGTTCAGGTTTGTCCTGCGAAGGACAAAACCAACCCGCGCCACAAAGCGATCGACATGGTTCCGCAACCGCCTCGCCTCGCTGCGCAGCGCGAAAATTGGGACTTCTTCCTCAAGCTACCGGATCCCGATCGGACCAAGGTCGAATCCACCACCATCAAGGGTTCACAGTTCCTCGCGCCCCTTTTCGAATTCTCCGGCGCCTGCTCGGGTTGCGGTGAAACGCCTTACCTCAAACTGCTCACGCAGCTCGTCGGCGATCGGTTGCTCATCGCGAACGCGACCGGATGTTCCTCGATCTACGGCGGCAATCTCCCGACCACGCCTTACACGTCCAATAGCGCCGGCCGCGGCCCCGCGTGGGCGAACTCACTGTTCGAAGACAACGCGGAGTTTGGCCTCGGACTGCACCTCGCGGTCGAACAGCGTGCTCGCAGCGCCCGGGATATTCTCACGCGTCTCGCGCCCAAGATCGGCGACGAACTCGTTCGCTCACTCCTGACCGCAGACCAAACCACCGAAGCCGGCATAGCCGCTCAACGCGAACGCGTCATCGCCCTCCGCGCCAACGTCTCGCTCCTTCGCGACGAACCGCTCGCCAAACGCCTCGAAGTGCTCGCGGACGATCTCGTCAAGAAATCCGTGTGGATCGTCGGTGGAGACGGCTGGGCCTATGATATTGGATACGGCGGCCTCGATCACGTTCTCGCTTCCGGTGCGAACGTGAAGGTGCTGGTCCTCGATACTGAAGTTTACTCGAACACTGGCGGACAGTCCTCGAAATCGACGCCAATGGCTGCGGTCGCAAAGTTTGCCGCCTCTGGAAAAGGCATGGCAAAGAAAGATCTCGCGCTCATCGCCATGCAGTACGGTCACGTCTATGTCGCTCGCGTCGCGTTCGGCGCCAAAGACAGCCAGACGCTCGCCGCGCTGCGCGAAGCAGAGGCCTACAACGGCCCGGCGCTGATCATTGCTTATTCACACTGTATCGCGCACGGGTTCCCGCTGCATCTAGGTCTCGAACAGCAGAAGCTCGCGGTGGATACAGGTTATTGGCCGCTCTTCCGCTACGACCCGAGGCTCGCCGCGAAAGGCGAAGTCGCGCTGAAGCTCGATTCCGGCGCGCCCAAGACGGAGCTCGCGAAATTCATGGCGAACGAAACGCGCTTCGGCATCCTGAAGCACGTCGCGCCCGCTCGCGCCGAAGAACTCGGCGCGCTCGCCCAGACGCAAGTCCGTCAGCACTACGCGTTGTATCAGCATCTCGCTACGCCAAGCGTTCCGGGTGGAAACGGACACGCTCCGACACCTGCAGCTGTGCCAGTCGTTCCGGTCACACCCGCAGCTCAGGTGCCATCCGTGCCGCCCGCAACCGGCTCACCGGCGTCCTAAGGTATGTCTACGAATGCCGAATCTCAGCTGTAGGCTGCGAGCTCGCTCGCGCTAAGGAGCGCCCGCGAGCGGGCAGCCTACACGACAACGAGAACGAACCCAACCAGCCCGGCAGTCGCTGCGGCATCCAACCCCACAATCTCATGAATCTCGCGACCACTTACCTCGGTCTCCCGCTCCGCAATCCCATTATCGTCGGTGCGTCGCCGTTCGCCGACAACGTCCATGTCGCCGGGCAGCTGCAGGACGCTGGTGCCGCCGCCATCGTCATGCGCTCACTCTTCGAGGAACAGATCGGTCAGGAGCAACGCGCGCTCACGCGCGATGTCGAAGATGCCGCGGAAAGTTTTTCTGAGGCGACGTCGTTCTTCCCCGCGTACGAGGAATATCAGTTCACGCCGGATAATTATCTGCGGCAAATCGAGAGCCTCAAGGCTTCGCTCACCATCCCGGTCATCGCCTCGTTAAATGGCCGGCGCCCCGGTCTCTGGCTCGACTACGCCCAACGCTTCGAGACCGCCGGTGCCGACGCGATCGAGCTCAATCTCTACCAACTCGTCACCGATCCCGTGCTTTCGAGCGAAGATGTGGAAGACCTCCTGCTCGAAACCGTCCGCAATGTCGTTTCAGCGGTGAAAATCCCCGTTGCAGTTAAACTCTCCCCGTTTCACACGGCTTTGCCGCACTTCACCCAGGCTCTCACTGAGGCCGGCGCCGCGGGCGTGGTTTTGTTCAACCGTTTTTACCAGCCCGACTTCGATATCAAAGAATTGGAGACTCAACCGACGCTTCGCCTGTCCGACTCGTCCGAATTACTGATGCGGCTGCGTTGGCTCGCGATCCTGTCGCCACAACATAGCGGTTCGCTCGCGGCCAGCGGCGGCGTTCATACCTCCGTTGATATCGCGAAAGCGCTGCTGTCGGGCGCACATGCCGTGCAGCTTGTATCCGTTTTGTTGAAGCACGGCCCGCGGATTATTTCGACCTTGCTGCGCGACTTGCAGACTTGGATGTCGGAGTACGGTTACACGGATTTGAACGGACTCCGCGGTGCGATGAACCTGCGTCGTTGTCCGGATCCGGCAGCGCTCGAACGCGCCAATTACCAGCGCATTCTACAGAGCTGGAGAATCTGAAAGCACCCGCTATTTCTCCGACCGTTCGACTTCCAATGCGTATCCCGCACCGGCTACGGTCTTGATCAATTGCGGCGGCTTGCTTTCGTCACCGAGCTTTTTTCGCAACCGCCAGATGTGGGTGTCGAGCGTGCGCGTGGCTGGCACATACGTGTATCCCAAAACCACGTCGGACATTCGCTCGCGACTCACCGGCCGGCCTTCATTCCGCGCCAGCAGCTCGAGGATCGAGCACTCGGTGCGCGACAGCGGAATCGAACGCCCATCCCGCAACGCCACCATGCGCTCGAAGTCGACCGAGACCTCGCCTAGTTGAAGCACGGTCGCAGCTTTCGATTGCTGCACGTGCCGGCGTAGGAGCGCGTTTACCCGGGCCAGCAATTCGTCGCGCTCGAATGGTTTCGTGAGGTAATCGTCCGCGCCGATCGTCAGGGCATGGACGCGATCGCGCAATTCCGCGCGCCCGGATAACACGATCACTGGCAAAGTGATTCCTAGCTCGCGCAGTCGCTCGATCACGCGCAATCCGCCCATCTCCGGCATCTCGACGTCCATCACCGCCAGCGCGGGCTTGTCGGTAAGCGCGCGTTCGAGTGCCTGCTTTCCGTTCGCCGCTTCCAACACTCGATATCCTTCCCGCCTCAAGACGCCGACGATCATCAGCCGGATAATTTCATCATCCTCTGCGACGAGGATTCTTTCACGAGGTGCGACAGCCATGCGTCGGGATTGCAAAGCGCATGTCCGTTGGCTTGTCGATAAAAGAGCCGCGCCAGCTAGTCCGACCGTCAGATTGATCTCCCTCTCGCAGGAGATTGTGACAATTTTTGCGACCGTTGTGACAACTTTGTGACTCTGTCCAAGTGCGCGATCAGCCGAAAATCAATTGCACATACCGCGGTCGTTTCCGTCGTCCAATTTCTCAAGCGTCCAAAAGCTTCTAAAGCATGAAATTTTGCTCTCACCCCAAACGATGAAACTCCTTGTTGAGCTCAGCAGTGAAACGTGCCGGCTCTCGCGCACCGCCATGGCCACCTGTTTTGATTATGCAATCCGTTGCTTCGCAGGCGGCGAGCTCGCTCGTGCTTCATCGGGTAAACTTGCTCGCGCGCCAAACGCCCCAGCGAGCTGGCAGCCGACAAATCCCAATTCCAAGTCCAGAAATTACACCCGCGCACTCTTCGCCGCCACATCGATCCTGAGTTTATTCCTTTCCAGTCGCGTGCTCGCATTGGATCCCGCGACTGAAATCACGCAGTACAACTGCAAGACTTGGAATCGCCAAAACGGCTTGCCGGCGAATGGCATCAACGCGATCGCGCAGACCAACGACGGTTTTCTGTGGCTCGGCACGTCAGCGGGGCTGGTTCGTTTTGACGGCATTGGGTTCAAGCCCCTCGACGTCGGCCGCGTGGCTCGGGTTCGCAACAGCATCGTGACCAGCCTGGCGAATGCGCACGATGGCGGCCTGTGGGTCGGATTGGAAAACAGCGCCTATGGTTTCTTCGACGGACAAACGTTCTCATTTCGCGGAAAGAAGGATCAGGGCAGACTGGACATGAACGTTCACTCCATTCTCGAAAGCAAAGACGGCACGCTCTGGATCGCCGCGCAACGCCAAGTCTCCACGCTGTCCAAAGACGGCGCCTACGCAGAAGTCTTCGGGACCTCGGCCAACAGCGAATGCAATATTCTGTGCGCCTCCGAAAGTTCTGACGACCGGGTCTGGTTCGGCACCGCTGAAAATGGAATCTACTACTGGCAGGCAGGCAAAGTCACCCAATTCCCCGACACGACCCTGACGAAGGTCTTCATCAATTGCATCGCCCAGGACTTGAACGGGCAGATCTGGGTCGGCACGTCACGTGGGCTGCGCTGCTACGATGCCAGCTTTCGACGCGTCGAACTTCCTCCGCTCGGCGACGAAATTCGAGCATTGCTGGTCGACCGCCATGGAACTGTGTGGATCGGCA
>DAITQE010000124.1:0-2922 GCA_036833235.1 Opitutus sp. | reverse complement strand
GCCTCGTGCGGTATTTGAATGGAACTTACAGTTCCATCGGGAAAGCAAACGGTCTGGCCAGCGCATTCGTGAACACAATCATGGAGGATCACGAAGGCTGCTTGTGGGTGGGCACCCGTGATGGCGCCACCCAGCTCACGGACGTGAAATTTCCCACCTACTCCGCCGCCGAAAATCTCGGAGTTAATGAAGCCTGGTCGGTCGCCTCTTCGCGTCAGGGAGGCATTTGGGTGGGCAGTGCTGCGGGCCTGACGTATTTGGACGGCAAGGGGAAACCCAAAACCTATTCCACGGAAGCAGGGCTCCCTCGAGCGGTGGTCAAGCGGATCTTTGAAGCGAGTAACGGCGACGTTTATTTAGTAATGGGCGAAGCAGCCAGAACGCTCGCGATCTTCTCGGACGGCAAAGTGGTCGCAACCCATGTCGCGCCGAACATGCTCGTGGGAATGGCCGAGGACGCGCAAGGCGTCATCGTATCCGTCGGCGGCACCCTGTATCGGGTGGGACTCAGTGGCCTGACACCGTATTCATTTACCGGTGTGGCCCCGAATTTGCGATGGGTCCTTAATCTCGCCCCCGCCCGCAACGGGGGAATCTGGGTCGCTTCCGGCATCGGAATCTTTCAGGTAAAGGATGCCAGCTTTGAGTCGTGGCCGACGCGGCAAGACCAGTCAGAGCTGCCCGTGCAAGGTGTCTGCGAGGACAGCGATGGCATAGTCTGGGGCTGGACGCTGGCTGGAATCGTCCGGCTCAAAGAAAATCAGACCCGCGTTATCACTCGCGATCACGGACTATTCGATAACGACATTTTTGCCATCGTTCCTGATGACTTCGGGAATCTTTGGGTGGACTCCGGCCGGGGGATTTTTCGGGTCGGCCGGCAAAGCATGAACGATTTCTGCGACGGAAAAATCCCCCGCGTGGAATGTGTGGCCTATGACGGCCCCGAATCAGTCAAAACGACAGACAAGGCGTTGCAGGAGCGCGTCGCCTGCAAAACTCCTGATGGCCGAATTTGGTTTCCCGGCCCGCAGGGCGTCGTGGTAATCGATCCTGCACACATCCCGACGAATCCGACGGCGCCGCCGGTTTACATCGATCGCGTGCTCGCCGACGGGAGCAAACGGGCCGTGGACGCAGACAGCACCGTCGCTCCCGGCAAAGGCGAACTCGAGTTTCACTTTACGGCCCTGAGTTTCATCGCGCCGCAAAAGATAAAATTCCGCTACAAACTCGAGGGCTATGACAAAGAATGGGTGGAAGCAGGCGACCGCCGCCTCGCATTTTATACCAATCTGAAGCCCGGTCTCTATACGTTTCACGTCATCGCAGCGAATGCGGATGGGGTGTGGAATGAAACGGGAGACACGCTGCGCCTCAATCTGCTGCCCCATTTCTATCAAGCAACCTGGTTCTACGTGCTGTGCGGCGGCTCGCTCTGCGCTATTGTGGGTGGGATTTTTTTCTGGCGTATCCAACATCTGAATCAGCGCCAGCGAGCCCTGCAAGCTGCCCGCGATCAGCTCGAAATTGAAGTGCAGAGTCGCACGTCGGAACTCGCCACGACCAACCTTTCGCTGAAGCGTGAGATTGAGGATCGCCAGCGCACCGAGGAGCAGCTGGCGCAAGAGCGCGATCTCTTGCGAGCCCTGCTCGATTCGTGTCCGGACACCATTTACTTCAAGGACCAGCAATCACGTTTCGTCCTCGTCAGTCGTTCCAAAATCGCCGAAATCCTGAAGGCTCTGCCCGATCTGCGCGAGCGCCGCGCTGCGCTCGGCCTGCCTGCAGCCGTCGCGGAAAAAGACCTGCTGAACGGGATGACCGATTTCGATACTTTCCAGGCGGACGACGCACGCCTCGCTTTCGAAGACGAGCAGCGGGTCGTCCAGAGCGGCGAACCCATGATCGGCAAGCTCGAGAAACAGGTTTTTCTCGACGGCAGTCTTCGCTGGTCGCTCACGAGCAAGATGCCGTGGCGGAATCCCGAGGGAAAAATCATCGGGACTTTCGGCCTTTCGAAGGACGTGACCGAGCTCAAGCAGGCGGAGGAAAAACTCGCGCACTTGCATCGCCAGCTCGTCGACGCCTCCCGCCAGGCGGGAATGGCCGAGGTCGCAACCGGCGTCCTGCACAACGTCGGGAATGTCCTGAACAGCGTCAACGTCTCCGCCACGCTCGTCGCCGATCACGTACGGGACTCCAAAACCAGCCGCGTCGCAAAACTCTCCGCGTTGTTCGAACAAAACAAAGCGAACCTCGCCGAATTTCTCACCAACGATTCCCGCGGACAGATGATTCCGGCTTATCTTGGCAACCTGGCGGAATCGCTCGCGGATGAACAGAAAACGATGGTCGAGGAATTAAATAATCTTCGGAAGAACATCGAACACATCAAGGAGATCGTCGCCATGCAGCAGAGCTACGCCGGATCCATCGGCGTCGAGGAGACCATTTCCATTCCGGACCTCGTGGAGGATGCATTGCGCATCAACGCCGGTTCGCTCGCGCGCCACGAGGTCACCACCATTCGCGATTATCAGGTGCGACCCGTCATGACCACGGACAAGCACAAGATCATGCAGGTCCTCATTAATCTGGTCCGCAATGCCAAGTACGCGTGCGACGAATCGGGTCGAACGGACAAGCAGATTACAGTTCGCATCACGTCCGACGCGCAGCACGTCAACATCGCCATCATCGACAACGGGGTCGGCATTCCTGCTGAAAACCTCACGCGAATTTTCAATCACGGTTTTACGACACGCAAAACGGGCCACGGCTTCGGCCTGCACAGCGGCGCACTCGCCGCCAAGGAACTGGGTGGCGCATTGCTCGTGCAGAGCGACGGACCGGGCTGTGGCGCCACCTTCATTCTGGCCCTGCCGTATCAGGGAACTACCGACACTCACTCATG
Source organism: Opitutus sp. (assembly GCA_036833235.1). Lineage (GTDB taxonomy): Bacteria > Verrucomicrobiota > Verrucomicrobiia > Opitutales > Opitutaceae > Opitutus. The sequence goes on along the minus strand of DAITQE010000124.1, from coordinate 5 downwards.
AAAAC
>DAITQE010000123.1:0-8211 GCA_036833235.1 Opitutus sp. | reverse complement strand
GGGTTCGAGGTGGCATGGGCATCTTGCCCATGTCTGCGGATCTTCGCGTTCGACGACGAAACGTCTGGCCTTCGCGTGACGATGCCGCGATGCGAAAAGCGGCCTACATCCCGATTGCGTGGAACAGCCTGACGAGTCCGTAGCCGAGTCCGCCGGTGATCGGCAGCGTGAGCACCCACGCCCAGACGATCTTGCCGACGAGTCCCCATTTTACGGCGCTGAAACGCTTCGTCGCACCCACGCCCATGATTGCGGTTGCGATCACATGCGTCGTGGAAACCGGCACGCCGAGGGTTGACGCTCCGTGAATGATGATGGCGGACGTCGTCTCCGCGGCAAAGCCGTGCACGGGCTGTAGCTTCACCATCTTATGGCCCATCGTGCGAATGATCCGCCAGCCACCTGCGGCGGTGCCGGCGGCCATCGTGAGCGCACAGGTGAATATAACCCAATACGGCACGGCAAAAACTGGCGTGCGCAAAAAACCCGCCCACTTGGGGAGGTCGTTGAACAACCCAGATGTCGTGCCGGTGAACAGCGCCAGCGCGATGATCCCCATCGTTTTCTGGGCGTCGTTGGAGCCGTGACTGTAGCCCATGAATCCGGCGCTCACCAGCTGCGCTTTGCCGAAGACGAGCCCGACGATCCGCGGGGTAACTTTTCGCAGGAGAACTGTGAGCAAAAACATCAAAATCGCCCCGCCGACAAACCCGAGCAGGGGCGATGCGATCATCGGCAGAACAATTTTCGGCCACAGCCCCGTTGTCCATTTCAGCACCGCCCAATTTCCATGAGCCGAGCCCATCGCTGCGCCGCAAAGTCCACCGACCAGCGAATGACTCGAACTCGATGGAAGTCCCAGCCACCACGTCAACAGCCCCCAGATAATCGCGCTGATCAGCGCACAGAGCACGGTGAGCATGGTGACGTAGTTCGTGTCGACAAGCCCTTGGCCAATCGTTGACGCGACCGCGGTCCCCATCAGCGCTCCGAGCAGATTCCAGCACGCGGCCCAGACGATCGCCTGACGCGGTGTGAGCACCTTGGTCGAAACGACGGTCGCGATGGCGTTGGCGGTGTCGTGAAAGCCATTGATGTATTCGAAAATGAATGCCGTCAGCAGAACGAACAGGAAAAGAGTCATTGTGCCAGAAAGGGTAGGGGCAGGCCGTCCTCAGCCGCCTGGAGTTTGATTCGACCCACGGCCCAGGGCGGGTAAGGACACGCGTCACGGCTTTCCGGTTTACGATCGCAACTCACCTGCCCGGTAGGCCGCGAGCTTGCTCGCGCTCGAACCGCGCCAGCAAGCTGGCAGCCTACACTTCCGAAGCCATGCCGGAAAACCGTGGGGGACGCGCCCCACCGGCGGCCCAGGGTTGAGTGCCGCGCAGCCATCACGAGTGCTTCAGAACGATCTGCACCACGATGTTGCCGGCGTTGCGGCAACGGTCGACCGCCGTCTCCACCATCTCGTAAAGCTCCTGCAGGATGATGAGCTCCTTCGGTTCATACGGGCCGTGATAAAGTTCTTTCAATTGCGTGAGCATCACCTTGTCCGCTTCGCCCTCGGCGAACTGCAGCCGGTCATTGGCTTCTCGGATTTTTTCAATGTGCGTTCCGCCGCGGAGCTGCTTCACCATGAAAACGACCGCTTCGGCCGCCAGCGTGAGCAACTCGGCCTGACGTTGAAACGCGGTATGCGGCACGCGTCCCGGGTAGATCGAGAGCCGCTCAACGATCTTTTCGACGGCTTTCGGAATGCGATAGAGTGCGAACGAGAGCGCCTCGATGTCTTCGCGCTCGAGCGGCGTGACGAACGTTTTGCACAATTCTTCCGTCATCTGATAGCGGATACGCTTTTCCTTCCGGCGTGATTGCACGAAATCGTCGAGACTTGCCGGTGGGTTGCCTTTGCTCAGCGTTTGCAGGTATCCGGAGAGCAGGTTGACGCTGATCCTGGCCTCTTCCGCGCCAGCTTCCAGCAAGTCGAAAAATTTATCCTCTTTGCCAAAGATCTTTTTGAGCCACTGCATGGTCTCGCCTGAGTAATGCGGCGGGTTACGATTGCGAAACAATTCTACGCATGAACGCGTTAGAAGCTTCGCTCTATAGCTTGCCGCGCAATCGCGACCATGCGTACCCGAGGCATTCCGAAACCGCCCGCGTACTGCGTCCGAGCGATTCGCTGTCCCATGAATAATCGGACCATAAGCGATGATCACTCCAGCGCGCGCTGAAATCCGCAGGACACGGGACGGGCTTCAAACCGGCTCGACGCATGAGTGCCGTTGCCCGCCGAAGATGCCAGGCGGATGTCACCAGCGCAAACGGTTCGCCGCCGATCAAACGCTTCAACTCCGCCGTTTCTTCCTCTGTGTCGCGAGCGTTCTCGATCCGGAGAATGCGGCGCGGATCAACGCCCAACGAGATCGCTGCCACCGCCTGGACCGCCGCATGAGTTGGTCGATTCGGCTCGCCCGGTCCGGAGACAATCAGCGTGGCGTTGGGCAACGCGCGCATCAGTCGCACGCCTTCCGTCAACCGGCTGAGCGATGACGCGCTCAGTTTGTTCACGGCCGATTGCCGATCCGTATCCGTGTTTCCGCCACCGAGAACCACCACGTGACGGCACACGGCGAGATCGGCCGGCACCGGCGCGCCGGCGGGCAGTTCTGGTACCGCGGGGTAAATCGCCTCCAATGGTTGGACGAGCCAGGTGCTCACCGCTTTGTTGCTAAAAGCGGCCAGGAGTACGACAGCGCACCACAACAAAATCCGTCCGACCCGCGAGCGGTTGGATGATCGGGTCAGCCACAGACCGATCACCAGCAGCGCAAAACAGAACGGCAACGGCATCAGCCAAAACGAGACAAATTTCTTCAGCCAGAACATGGTGAGAGTGAAGGTGAATGGGGAGTGAGGTGAGAGGGAGAATGAGAGTGAGGAATTGGGGCGCCGCCAATTTCCATTTGCCCCGCGTCGTGGCGGGCCACAGCGTGCGCGGTTCCATGAGCGACATACCTATCGAAATTACGCACGATCAGCACGCAGTCCGGCGGCAGAAGCTCGCCGATTTGCGCGCGACGGGCGTTGATCCGTTTCGCGCCAATTTCGCGACTACTCACTTTTCGGGCGAGGCACTTAAAGCATATGTCGATGGTCAGGACAACACGGTGACGGTCGCGGTGGCCGGCCGGCTGGTCGTGATTCGCGACATGGGCAAAAGCCAGTTCGTCAAGATCCTCGATCAGCAGGGCCAGCTTCAGCTTTACATCAAGAAAGATGTCGTCGGCGAGGCCGCCTACGCTGCGTTCAAGAAACTCGATCTGGGCGATATCCTCGGTGTGAAGGGTACTCTTTTTAGAACCAAGACCGGCGAGGTCACGGTACGCGTTGAGAGCTACACATTGGTTTCAAAGGCGCTGCGACCGCTCCCGGAAAAATGGCACGGGTTGAGCGATCCGGAGCAGGTTTACCGGCAGCGTTATCTCGATGTTATCGTCAACGAGGAATCGCGGGCGCGGCTGATGTTGCGTTCGCGCATCGTGTCGCACACCCGTCGCTTTCTCGAGGATCGTAAGTTCATCGAAGTCGAAACCCCCGTGCTTGAATCGACCGCGGGCGGCGCGGCGGCGCGGCCATTCGTGACTCATCACAATGCGCTGGACGCAGATTTCTTTTTGCGCGTTGCGACGGAGTTGCGCCTGAAGCGACTGCTCGTCGGCGGTTTTGATCGCGTATTCGAAATCGGCCGCATTTTCCGCAACGAAGGTGTGTCGCGCCGTCACAATCCGGAATTCACCATGCTCGAGGTGTATCAGGCTTATAGTGACTACCGCGGGATGATGACGCTGATTCGCGACTTGCTGATGACGCTTTGCAACGACGTGCTCGGCACAACGAAGCTCAAGCACGCGGCGAGTGGCCAGGACATCGAGTTCGCGGGCGAATGGCGTGAAGTCCGTTACAAGGATCTCGTCAAGGAAACCACGGGCGACGCCGATTGGTTCGCTCGCAGCAAGGCCGAGAAAATTGCCGGCGCGGAGAAGCTCGGCCTTGCGGTGAATCCCGTGTGGGAAGAGTTCGAAATCACCAATGAGATTTTCTCCAAGCGCATCGAGCCGACGCTCATCCAGCCGACGTTCGTGACGCACCTGCCGAAGGAACTCTGCCCGTTGGCGAAAATCACGCCAGATGATCCCACGACGATCGATGTGTTCGAACTGACGATCGGCGGAATGGAAATCGCGCCCGCGTATTCGGAGCAGAATGACCCTGACGTTCAGCGGGCGATGTTCGAAGCGCAGGCCGGCGAGGAAAAGCAGAACATCGATCAGGATTTTCTCCTCGCGCTCGAACACGGCATGCCGCCTGCCGGCGGCATGGGAGTTGGCATCGACCGGCTGTGCATTTTGCTGACGGGCGCAGAGAGCATCCGCGACGTGATTCTGTTTCCGCAATTGCGGCCCGGTGCGTAGCCTGGACGAACGCGAGACTGTGAAGAACGCGAGATTTGGAAGACGGAAAAGGACGCGAAACGCTGAGGAGATGAAAGAACGCGAGAGCAGGTCACTCCGATTGGCGTCTTCGGACTTCTTGCGTTCTTAGACGTCTTCCCCGTCTTCTTTTCCGATGCCTTGGTATTTTTACCTCGCTCTTAAGCAGCTTTTCCCGAGCGGAAAGCGATTCCCGTTTTTCACGGCGATTTCGGTCATGGGTGTCGCGCTCGGTGTGATGGTGCTTGTGATCGTGACGAGCGTAATGGGCGGGTTCGGCTACGAGCTAAAACGGAAAATCGTGCAGATGGAGGGCGAAGTGCAGGTGAAGTCAGCGACCTCGATGAACGATGTCGCCGGGATCATGCGCAAGGTGCAGGAGATTCCGGGCGTTGCCGCCGCGACGCCTTATGTCACCGGCCCCGTCATGGTGCTCGCGAGCGGGCGCCCGGCGTTTCCGATGTTTCGAGGCATCGATCTCGATACGGTAGAGAAAGTCGCAAACTTGCAGCGTTTCGTCCGAGTTGGTTCGTTGGATGATCTCGATGATGACTCGGTCATCCTCAGCTCGGAGGTCGCGCACACCCTCAACGCTCGGATTGGCGACATGATCGAGATCTACTCGCCGCTGCTGATCGAAAAGTTAAAGAACGACGAAATCTTTTTGCCGCAACAGTTCCGGGTCGTCGGTCTTTTCGAGATCGGTCATCAGCAGCTCGACAGCACCACGATCTACGGCACGTTGCGCGCGGCGCAGGAACTTTACGGGCTCGGCCACAGTGTGCATGGAATCGATGTCCGGGTGCAGCCGAATGTGCCCGAGGACGTAGTGGTCGCGCGCATAAATCGGGTGCTGCCGCCGGGAACGCAGGCGTTTTCTTGGATGCAAAGCTGGGAAAGTTTTCTGTGGGTGTTGAATCTCGAGAAGACGATTAATTTTTTCCTGCTGCTCTTCATCGTGATCATCGCGGCGTTTTCCGTGATGAGCTCGTTGCTGATTTCGGTGGTGAGGAAGACGCGCGAGATCGGGCTGCTCGGCGCGCTCGGCGGGAAACCACGCCATGTGGCACTGTGTTTTTGCGCGCAGGCATTCGTGATTGGCGTGACGGGTACGGTGATCGGTTTGGGACTCGGGTTTGGCATGCTCGCGATCCGGAACAAGCTGGTGCATGGCATCGCAGGGCTGCTCCATCGCGAAGCAACATTGCGGGAGTTCTACCAGTTCACCGATCTTCCGTCGCACCCCCTCGCGAGCGACATCATCATAACCACGGTCGCAGCGATTGTAATTTCGACCCTTGCAGGCCTGTTGCCCGCGTGGCGTGCGGCGAAACTGAAACCCGTGGAGGCGTTGCGCAGTGAGTGAGCAACAACCGGTAGGTGGCGCGCTGGCCGTGCCACGTTGCGCGCAAGCACGCAACCTACAACGATCCCATGGCTGATCCCATCCTTCGCGCCCGCGGACTGACCAAAAGTTTCCCCAGCGGCGATCGCCGGATTGATGTCCTGCGGGGCGTTGATTTGGACGTTATGCCCGGCGAGAGCGTCTCGATTCGGGGTGAATCCGGCTCTGGCAAATCGACGCTGCTGCACTTGCTCGCGGGGCTCGATGCCCCAGATGCGGGCAATCTGGAGTGGTCGGGAAAGCCGGCATCCGGCGATCGGCGGGCCGCGTTTCTCGGGATTGTATTCCAAGCTTTCTATCTCATCCCGGAGCTTGATGCGTTTCAAAACGTGTTAATGGCGTCGCGCATATTGAAAACGCCCAGAGCGGCGGAACGCGCTCGCGCGAAAGATCTGCTGGCGCGGGTCGGCCTGGCGGAGCGCGCCACACATTTGCCATCGCAGTTGTCGGGCGGCGAGCGCCAGCGCGTGGCGGTGGCGCGTGCGCTAATGAATTCGCCGAAGCTGCTGCTCGCTGATGAACCAACGGGAAATCTGGACGAGCATACGGGTGACGCCGTGATCGAGTTGCTGCTCAGCGTGTGCGCCGAAACGCAGACCGCAGTTGTCGTGGTCACGCATAATGTCGGGCACGCAGCGAAGACGCAGCGCTCCTTGTTCTTGCATGACGGCCGCTTCGCGCCCGTTCCGCGTTCGTAGTTTCGGGTTCAGAATTTTGAGCATCTCCGGCACTGCCCGCGAACAGGAATTCCCGCGGGAATGCCGAGGTAGGTGGCGCGCTTGCCGCGCAACGTCCGCGTCGCTCGTTGCGCGGCGAGCGCGCCACCTACAGTTCAACCTAAAAGCCGCAGGTGAACCACAGAGGCACCGAGAGCACAGAGGAGAAGATCAGAAAAATGAGAGGGAAAGTGGTTCACCTTGTGGGTGAGTTGTCGGTATCGACCTTGTCGTCGTAAGTGGTTTTCTCCGTGTCCTCTGTGCCTCGGTGGTTCAATTCCAACTGCCGAATTCAGGTTCAATCGGGTTAAAGCATTCGCGTCGATTCGCGGGCGGTGGGTGCATCTGTGAGTTGTCGGCGGCGGTCGGCCATCGTAGCGCGGGCATCTTGCCTGCATCTTCCTTTGCAGGATGCAGGCTGGAAGCCCGCGCTACTATTCACCGACAACTCGCAGATGCGACCGTGGATGGTCATCGTCCGTTTTTCGAATGGCGGTCGGGACGACCGACGCTACCGTCGGCCTACATGGCTTCATCCAAGATTTGTTGCGGCGTAGTCGGCGTCGGCTCACTCGGCCAGCATCACGCGCGCATTTATGCCTCGTTACCGAATGTCGAGTTCGTTGGGGTTTTCGAAACGAACGACGCGCGGGCGGCGGAGATCTGCGCCAAATTCAATTGTCGGCGTTTCGCCACATTGGAAGAACTTGGTGCGGCGTGTGACGCCGTTTCGATCGTGGTGCCAACCGATCGCCATGCGGAGGTCGCGCTGCCACTGCTCGCGAGCCGCTGCCATTTGCTGATCGAGAAACCGATTTGCGCATCACTGGCCGAAGCCGAGCGCGTGCTCGCGGCGGCGCAAGCCGCAGGCGCGATCGTGCAGGTTGGCCATATCGAGCACTTCAATCCGGTGATGAGCTTTCTGGAAAAACAGGTGGATCGTCCCGGTTATATTACGACTGAGCGGCTCGCGCCCTACCAGACACGCGGCACCGAAGTCGGCGTCGTCCTTGATTTGATGATTCACGATATCGGGATCGTGCTCGCTCTCGTCAAATCGTCCATCACGCGGATCGATAGCGTCGGGATTAGCGTGCTTTCCAAGACAGAGGATATCGCAAATGCCCGCATCGAATTCGAGGATGGCTGCGTGGCGAATCTGAGCGCCAGCCGGATGAGTTTGAAAAAGAATCGCGAGATCCGCGTGTTTCAGGAAAACGCTTACCTGTCGTTGGATTTCATGAATCAAACGGGGCATCTGGTGAAGAAGAGCGATCTCATTGCTTACGGGGTGAAGTTGAAAATCGGTTTGGCCAAGGCGGGCGACGCGAGCTCTGTACCCGTTCACGAAATACCGATCGAGAAGGGTGAGCCGCTGGCAATCGAGCTCACGCATTTCGTCAACAGCGTCGCCAACGCGCGTCAACCGAAAGTCGGCGCGGCGCTGGGCAAGAGCGCACTCGAAGTCGCGATCACGATCACGGATCAAATCCGTAACGCGAAAAAAAGATGAGCGGCGATATTTCGAAAAAGGTGGAGACGCGTCTGGAGTTGGGAGCGCGGGCGTCCCGCCCGCATCAGTTGTGTTTGCGGG
>DAITQE010000122.1:0-8244 GCA_036833235.1 Opitutus sp. | reverse complement strand
GCACAGTTTGCCGACATTGATCTGAAGCACGCGCGGGCGCGTCCGGCGAAGCCGAAGGCCGTGGGAATCGAGTTTGGTTTCGAAGAGATTCATAAGGCGGAGCGAAGAACAAAGTAAGCGATGGCCGCGGCCACCGGCAGTGTGACAATCCAGGCGAGCAACATTTCGCCGACCGTCTTCCAGCGGACCTCGCGCGCATCACGCCTGAGGCCGAGTCCGATGAAATCGCAAACACGAGCAACAACGACATGAGCGGGCTCGCCGCGAGCGGCAGCGCAAATTTTTCCAACAGGAAGGACCCGTTGATGCCGGCAAACCCCGCCGCCACCGCGCCCGCGCCGACCAGTCCGCCCGTGATGGCGTGCGTCGTCGAGACCGGTATGCCCGTTCGCGTTGCGATCCAGATCCATGCGAGCGGTTCGCTGCGCAGACGCTGGTCCAGACGCTCGAGATTGAGGGCCAGATCCTGAATGCGTCCTTTGCGGAATTCGACATTCGCGTAGCCAACCCGTTTGGCGACGATCGGCGCGTTACGGCGCGCGACTTCGAGCATCTCATCCGTCATGTCGACTCCGATCACGCGCCCCTTCGAACCGACGACCTCGAGGCGATAAAGCAGAGCGTGATGGATCGCCGCAGCCGTAGTCGCGTTCGATCACCTCCTGTGGGATGATTTTTAAATAATGAGGATCATAGTCCACCGGGCAGCAAAGCGCGCCTTCAGGCCGGCGGGCCGCGGCGGCGTAACGTTCTTCAACGGCGGTTTCGAGCGGCATAAACGATTCGATTTTGGTTCAGGGTTTCAGATGCGAATTCGCGGACATGGGAGTGGCAAACCACGCGACCAAGTAAGGAGAATTCCCGTCGGCGTAGACCGACGAGCACTCGCCCGTTCTCTTTGTCCGATCGTGATTCATTGCTGTTCAGACGGCGTTCCAACCGAATTATTCCCGCAAAGAAAAAGCACGGCCGGGGGACGCTCCGATTTTCACCGAAGCCTGTCGGAATAAAGGACCAGGAACCTCGTCTGAGGTTGGGGCGATGATCCTACGGCGTCGAGCCTCAGCGCGTTTGCAGTTTCGACAACTTTCCGACCGCTCGCCGCAGCGTCTTTTGTTCAAGGTGCGTGTAACGGTGATTCTTCCATATCCCGCGCACCACGCGGTCGAGCTGCGCGGCACGTTAACCGGTCTGTCGGCTTCGATGGCACCGGCTGGCTTGACCATCGCCTGCGAACGGACCTCTCTTTTTGCCATCTTATGACCCGTATCGTTCAAATCGGAATTGTCGGGTGCGGCAAAATTAGCGACGCGTATTTCGCGGGCTGCGCAGCGTATCCGTTTATCAAGATTGTCGCGTGCACCGACGCCGATTTATCGCGGGCCCAAGCCAAAGCTCAACAGCACGGAGTTCGCTCTGTCACCGTCGACGAACTACTCGCTAATCCCACGATCGATCTGATCGTCAACCTAACCGTGCCCCAAGCTCACGCAGCCGTTAATTCAGCCGCGCTGCACGCGGGCAAACATGTGTACACGGAGAAGCCATTCGCGTTGGACTCAAACGATGGCGCCGCTGTGCTCGCCCTGGCGCAGAAGACAAATCTCCTCGTTGGCTGTGCACCGGACACGTTTCTCGGCGGGGGACTACAAACCGCACGCAAGCTCATCGATGACGGCGCGATCGGACGGCCCGTCTCTGCGATGGCGTTCATGCTCTGTCGTGGTCACGAGAGCTGGCACCCGAGCCCGCAGTTCTATTACGAACGAGGCGGCGGTCCGATGCTCGATATGGGACCTTACTACATCACGGCGTTGATCAACTTTCTAGGTCCGGTCACGCGAGTCAGCGGTTCGGCGCAGTCGGCATTTGCGGAACGCGTCATCACCAGCCAACCCCTAGCAGGCACGAAAATACCGGTGCAAACGCCGACGCACGTAGCCGGCGTGATGGACTTCGCTGGCGGCGTGACCGCAACAATCGTGACGAGCTTCGACACGTGGCCCTACCCCTTGCCTCGTCTTCTGCTCTTCGGGACCGAAGGCACATTGGAGGCTCCCGACCCGAACCGATTCGATGGTCAGGTGCGGCTTCGCCGCGGTTCAATCGACAGTTTTGAGGACGTGCCTCACTCCCACACCATCGAACGTGGACGTGGCTCAGGCGTCGCAGACATGGCTCTGTCAATTCTGCGACGGGGACGCCCGCACCGTGCAAGCGGCGAACTGGCGCAGCACGTTCTGGAGGTTATGGAATCGTTCGAGAAATCGTCTGTCACAAGCCGTCATGTTGCGATCGCGAGCCAGTGCAGCCGCCCGCCCGCGCTTCCGACGGGCCTCGCCTCGACCGAACTTGATGCGTGAGAGGGAGCAATCCAGCTCTAGACTCTCAACTCCAGACTCCTGACCCTGTCATTCTCATGAAATCAGCTCTTATCGTTTGGGGCGGCTGGGAAGGCCACGAACCGCGTCAATGCGCCGATCTCTTCGCCGCGGAACTCTCCAACCGTGGGTTCACCGTGGAAATATCAAACTCATTGGCGTCGTTCGACGATGCGGCCCGGCTCGCCACATTTTCGCTCGTCGTGCCGATCTGGACGATGGGCGTAATCGCGGAGCAACAAGAGAAAAACCTGATTGCCGCAGTGCTCGCGGGAACAGGTCTAGCCGGTTTTCACGGCGGTATGGGCGATGCGTTTCGCGGCAGCATCGGTTATCAATGGCTGGTCGGCGGGCAGTTCGTTGCTCATCCCGACAATATGAAGAATTATTCGGTTCGGATCGTGAACCGTGACGATCCGATCACGCGGGGAATCGAAGATTTCAACGTACACACGGAACAGTACTATATGCTGGTCGATCCGCGTAATGAAGTTCTGGCGACAACGGTGGCGCAGTCCGTCAGCGCGCCATGGACGAATGGCGTCGTGATGCCGTGTGTGTGGAAGAAGCAACATGGCGCAGGCCGGGTATTTTATTCGGCGCTCGGTCATCAAGCGTCAGAGTTCAAAACCGTGCCGCAGCAGCTGGAACTAACGATACGAGGGATGGTGTGGGCGGCGCGGTGAGTTAACTTGCGGCGAGGTGCGCTCAGCCCGCATCTGTCGCACCGGCGACCGGCCGTAAACGGGGTGAGGGCACCCCGCCCACAAAATCAGCAATGGGAAATGCGAAAAGGCCAAAGTGCTACGTCTGAGAATTACGCGAAGTAGTGACGCCTTGGCGGGCCGGCGAGTCCCTTCGCCGCCGCGAGTACCAGAGGTAATCGCCGCGCTGCACGCTCTACCGGCCATCCGTCGCTTCTTGGCGAATTATCCATAGAACCAAGAGCGTCGGTATAAAATCAAAGGCCAATCGGTAACCTGACGACCTCGCCCAACAAAAAAGGCGAGCCCAGTTGGGCTCGCCTCGAGAATATTCGGTTTTATCGGAAGCGCGTTAGCTTGCCGGGGTTTCTGCCGGAGTTGCTTGCGAGGCAGCCGCAACCTTCGCGGCGTGCACTTGGGCTGAGCGGTCCTTGACCTTGACTGCGACCGCGGCCTTGCCGGTACGGTGCCGGAGGTAATAGAGCCGCGCCTTCATGTTCTCGGACTCGCGCTCAACCTCGATCTTTTCGATGTTCGGCGAGTTAACCGGAAACACGCGCTCGACACCTTCGCCGTAACTAATGCGGCGGACGGTGAAACTCTCGTGGATGCCGTGACCTTTGCGCGCGATCACGATACCGGCATAAATCTGGATGCGCTCTTTGTCGCCTTCGCGGACCTTGGTGTGCACGCGCACGCCGTCGCCGACTTTAAACGGCGTAATGTCTTTTTTCACCTGAGCGGAGGTGATTTCAGTGATGATCGGGTTCATGGCTTTGGCTTATTTGAGTAAATCGGGTCGGACGTGACGGGTTTTTTCCATCTGCCGCGCGTGCCGCCATTTTTCGATCTCGGCATGATTTCCGGAAAGGAGAACTTCCGGAACGGACATGCCCCGGAATTCGGCGGGACGCGTGTATTGAGGAAAGTCGAGCAACTTGCTGGTGAAGGATTCGTGCGTCAATGACTTTTCCTCGCCGAGCACACCTGGAATAAATCGCGCGAGCGCGTCGATTACCACGGCAGCCGCGAGGGTGCCATTTGTTAGCACGTAATCGCCAATACTGATCTCTTGATCGATCACGTTCTCGCGTATCCGTTGATCAATCCCTTCGTAATGGCCGCTCAACAGCACCAAATGCGATTGCTGCGAAAGTTCCAACGCAAGCGCGGGCGAAAGCGGAGTGCCGTCGGGCGTTAGATAAATTCGGCGGCAACCCGGCGTCTGCACCTGTTCCATCGCGGCGAACACGGGTTCCGGTTTCATCACCATACCAGCTCCGCCGCCAAAGGGTCGATCGTCAGCCGTGCGATGTTTGTCCGTGGTCCACCCGCGCAAATCGTGGACTTTCACGATCAGATGTCCCGCGGCAACTCCCTTGCCAAGGATGCTCTCCGCCAAAAATCCATCGAGCATCCGCGGAAACAGCGTGAGGACGTCGATCTTCAAAGGCATGGGAGTAATCCGAGGCAAATCACGGGCAAGTGCTCGTGCGTTTGGAAAAACAAAAAGGCCCCGGACAAGTCCGAGGCCTCGAGCAAAGAGTAATAATTACTGAGAGACCGCGGCGATTTCCGCCCGGACCTATTATGCTCAGGCCGCTGGAGCTGACGCGGCCGCCGAGCGACGAGCCTTCTTGATCATCGAGTGCATCGTGTTGGTCGGGAGCGCGCCTTTGCTGAGCCAATAGTCAACGCGATCAAGCTTCAGATTGATGGGGCTGCCTTTGCTCTTCGGAGTGTAGGTGCCGAGGTTTTCAACGGCGTCGCCGTCGCGACGGGAACGAGCTTCTGCAACAACGACGCGATAAAGTGGTTGATGAACGGAGCCAACCTTGGTGAGACGAATTTTGAGAGCCATGACGATGTGATGCGGAGCGTTTCTTAATTGGAAAAGCAGCGGACAACAGAGCGCGCTCGTGAGGTTGTCAAGCCCTTGCCTTGTTGGTTTTGGAAACGCCGATTTTAGTTTGTTCCCCTAGCAGGACCTGAAAGAGTCTCTTCCACCTTCCGCGGCCCTGCATCGTTTATGCCGACCCCAAACTTGTTCGCTTATGCTGGTTCAGTTACTGCCGGGCTGCTCGCGATCGGCGTATTAATTCGGCGACAACGTACAATCGCGGACGCCATGTTTTCCGTGGGCATGGCTGCTTTTGCTTTTGAAGCAATTTGCCAGGCCCGCCTGACAGACGCGCCGGGGCCGACGTCAGCGCTCTATTTTGAACATCTCCGCACGCTCGCTCTCGCGGTCATTCCGGGCCTCTGGCTGGCGTTTAGTGTGACCTATGCTCGCGGCAATGCTCGGGAGTTTCTCAAGAAATGGCGCTGGACCATTCTCGGGGCCTTTATCGTTCCCATCGCGGCGGCCACTGTTTTCCGAGACAATTTGGTCAGCGCAATATCGGATGAAGGGCAAGGTGGAGTCTGGACGATTCGCATTGGTTGGTCGGGCGCTGTGCTCTACCTGGCCGTCCTCATTGTCGCGGTCGCCATTCTCATGAATCTGGAGCGAACGCTCAACGCTTCGGTCGGAACGATGCGTTGGCGGATCAAGTTCATGATTCTGGGAGTGGGAGTTCTGTTTCTCGTCAGGCTCTACACCTGTACGCAAGTTCTCTTGTTCCGAGAGATAAACCTCACGTTGGAAGGGCTTAATTCCGGCGCCCTGCTGATCGCGGCGTTGCTCGTGCTACGATCGCTATTTCGAACCGGCAGGTTCGCCTTGGATGTTTATCCGTCGCAATCGGTCCTGCAAGGTTCGCTGACCGTTTTTCTGGCGGGAATTTACCTCCTGATTGTGGGACTCTTCGCAAAAGTGGTCGCTTATTTGGGCGGTGATGCCGCGTTCGCGCCCAAAGCGTTCCTGATCCTGGTTTCGTTAGTTCTGCTCGCGATTCTGCTCCAGTCCGACCGGATCCGATTGCAGCTGAGGCGCTTCGTCAGCCGGCATTTCCAACGTCCCTTGTACGACTATCGCACCGTTTGGCGGACGTTCACCGAAGGCACAGCGTCTCGGGTGGAACAGGTGGATCTTTGCCGTGCGCTCGTGACGTTGATCACCGACATGTTCCAATTGCTGTCTGTCAGCATCTGGGTGTTGGATGCCAAGAAGGAAGCCTTCGTACTCGCTGCATCGACATCGATGTCGGAAGCCAAGTCACGTGAAATAAACCCCACCAAGAGTGAGGCCTCCGACGCGCTGGCTTTTTTTCAAACGCATCCGGAGCCGACCGATTTTGAGATTTCGGCAGAACCTTGGGCGATCGCGCTTCGTCGCTGGCAGCCGAATGAATTTCCCAAGGAGGGCGGGCACCGGGTTTGCATTCCGCTGATGCGTCGGGGCGAGGTTTTTGGTCTGATCACGATGGGCGATCGCGTGAGCGGAGCGCCGTTCTTGGTGCAGGACTTCGACATGTTGAAATGCGTCGGCGATCACGCGGCGGCAAATTTACTCAACGTTCAACTCTCGCAAAAGCTGCTGCAGGCAAAAGAGCTCGAGGCGTTTCAGACGATGGCGACATTTTTCGTCCACGACCTGAAAAACGCCGCATCAACGCTGAAGCTGATGCTCCAAAATCTCCCGATTCATTTTGATGATCCGGAGTTTCGCGCGGATGCGCTGCGCGGGACTGCGAAGACGGTCGACCACATCAACCATCTTATCAATCGCCTCAGTCTCTTACGGAGCGAGCTCAAGATTGCGCCGATTCCTTCGGATCTGAACGAGGTCATTGACGAGGTGGTTTCAAGCTTCGCCAACACGTCCGCCCACGTGTCGACGGAGCTGCAGAAACTACCAGCGATCCCACTCGATCGGGACCAGTTCTCGAAAGTTGTCGCCAATTTTGTGCTTAACGCCATCGAGGCTTCGGCGAATGACCGACCGGTGCGCGTCCGAACCGAAAGCGTCAACGGCTCCGCGGTGTTGACAGTGGCAGACGAAGGCTGCGGCATGAGCCCCGAGTTTATTGGGCAGTCATTGTTTCGTCCGTTTCAAACAACCAAGAAAAGCGGGCTTGGCATCGGAATGTTTCAAAGCAAATTGATTGTCGAAGCACACGGCGGTCGAATCACGGTTCTCAGCGAAGTTGGTCGTGGAACGACATTTCAGATATTTCTGCCGATGCCGAAGAACATACGATAACCCTCTTACCTGCATTACGGCGGCCTTGGCACCCGACGCACGAAACGCTTTCGCAATCTTAAACTGACAATGGCAGAATCCCGGACGAAACCCAAACTATTGATCGTTGACGACGACGAAGAGATCCGGACCCAGATGAAATGGGCTCTCGCCCAAGAGTATGACGTCGTGCTGGCCGGAGACAGGGAAAGCGCGACAACGCAATTTCGAAACGGCCGACCTCCCGTCGTTTTACTCGATCTCGGTCTGCCGCCGAACCCGGGCACTCCTCAAGAAGGGCTGGCAACCTTGGTGGAATTGCTCGCGTTGGATCCCCAAGTTAAGGTCGTCATCATATCAGGCCAGGGTGAGAAGGACACCGCTCTGAAAGCTGTGGGCGCTGGCGCTTACGATTTCTTGGGAAAGCCGGTGGATCTGGAGGTTTTAAAGATTCAGCTGAAACGTTGTTTCCACGTTGCTCTCCTCGAACGCGAGTATCGCGAGATGCAGCAGCGCATGCAGGTGGACGCGTTCGAAGGCATGCTCGGCACAAGCCACCGCATGCTGTCGGTCTTCGAATCGGTGCGAAAGGTCGCCACCACGGATGCGCCTGTCCTCATTTTAGGCGAGAGCGGCACCGGAAAAGAGCGAATTGCGCGTGCGATTCACCAGCGAAGCGGCCGAAAAAATGGTCCGTTCGTGGCAATCAACTCCAGCGCGATTCCGGAATCGCTGATCGAGAGTGAGCTTTTCGGCCATGAAAAAGGCTCCTTCACCGGGGCACACACGCAACGAAAGGGACGGATCGAAGCATCCGCGGGTGGCACTCTTTTCCTGGATGAAATTGGCGAGATTCCTCTGCCGATCCAAGTTAAGCTCCTGCGGTTTCTCCAGGAGCAATGCATCGAACGTGTCGGTGGACGGGAGGAAATCCAAGTGGACACGCGTGTCATCGCGGCGACCAATGCAGATCTCAAAAAGGGCATGGCTGAAGGCACGTTTCGGGAAGACCTCTTCTACCGGCTGGCGGTTGTCC
>DAITQE010000121.1:2232-8284 GCA_036833235.1 Opitutus sp. | reverse complement strand
CCGTCAACGAGGGCCAGCTCCACGGCGCGACGAAGGCGCTACGAGCGGCGCCCACGGATTGATGCTGGTCGCACTCTCCACTGCCGGCACGCAGTTGTCCGACGCGAGTTTCGTCGCGGCGGCTAAGAGGGAAGCTGCGTTTATTCGCGAGCACCTTGTCGCCAAAGACGGCGGACTGCTGCGATTGGCGCATCAGCCGTTCGCCGCAGCGCCAATCGATTATGCGTTCGTGGTGGATGGACTGTTCACGTTTGCGAAAGTAAGCGGAGACAAGGACGCTGAGCAGCTCGCTCTAAAGCTGGTCGCCAAGCTGAACACACGATTCCGCGATTCGAGCTCAGGTCGATATTTTGCAACTGCGGCAGACGCCGGCCCCGCCTTTTGGGCACGCGTTCACGCACCTACGGCGACTAACGGTGATGTTGTCTCGGTCGAAGCCGCGTTGCTCAACGCGCTGCGATCACACCAGCCGAACGACACAGCCGTCGAGCCGCTCACTCGCATAGTCGCCGCCGATCTTAAAAACGCCGCTGATGCGCCACCCGGCGAACTCCTGCTGGCGTTGACGCCTACACCGTAGGCCTGCGTTTGGCGGGTCGGGGTAGGTTGCGCGCTCGCCGCGCAACGTGGCGCTGCGCGTCCGCCACGCGGACGTAGCGCGGCGAGCGCGCTACCTACACGAATTGCTAAGTCTTCACACCGTCCGTCAACGCTCGCAGCTACCAGCGATCGCCAACGCGGAAATCGAACAGGCCGTTTGGCCTTAATCGAACTCGGAATGTAACCGCAGATCTCCGCGGGATATCATCCCAACCAGATGCTGCTCGTGATCGAGCACCGGCAGGCACCGCGCGCGACTTTCAAGCATCGCCGATGCCGCCTCTTCGATATCATCGTCGTCGAAGATACACACGACCTCGTCCGATAAAGCGTCACGGACCGTCATGACGTTGAGATCATGGCCTTCAGCCACCGCGCGAACAACGATGTCGTGTTCTGTTATCATCCCGACCAATTGGTCGCCATCATAGACCGGCGTGGCCTCGATATCGAATAAACGCATCACCCCCGCCGCTTCGACCAGGGTGTTGTCGAGCCCCACGGTCCGCGCCTCCGCAGACATTATTTCGTGGATTTTCACAACGCATAGCTAACCCATCCCGCCGCAGAAATCCACCCCTTGGGCAATTTGGCGCAACCAATTCGCGCAGTAGTAAATCGTCAAACAGCTATGCCAAGAATTGCGTCAGCGGTCAGAGTTTCCCACCCCGCCGATCGTATTCAGCAGATCGTCGGCTGGTTACGCCAAGTTACGCAGCCCGCTTTTGATCCTGCCAATCTCGTGCTCCTGGCGCGATACACGGTGCGGGACGCAAATCAGGTTTTGAGCGGTTGGAGCGCCTAACGTGGGTGGCATGGGCATCCTGCCCATGCCATTTGCAGCGCAGGGCGCCGTCCACCAGGATGCCCGTGCCACTTTCGGAGCCGTCCAAAACCTGATCTGCGCCCCACGGTGCGATCACGCGTCAGGGCGCCTTTTTCGAATTTTTATAACGGTTATAATCAACCCGAGTCAGCCAGTGATCGCGAGGTGTGGCGCGACCGCCGACACCCACAGCGTGTCAGCGAAAAATTTGAATCTCCAATCAGTCGAGTTCGTCATGCCTGCGTCCATGAACAAAATTACCCCGCTCCTGTTCGGCCTCGCTGCGCTGCCTTCTCTGCTCGCAGTCGAGCGCGCGACTTACAACAGCGCCGGCGGGCTCACGTCACTCATCCATGACGGAGCCGAGATTCCTATTCGTGGTGAACTCGTCGTCACATTCGAGGGCGGTATCCGGGCGACGCTGCAACCGCACGACCAACGCTCGCCGATCACGCGTGAGGGCTCCGCGCTAAAATGGCACGGGCTCTCCACCTTTCCGAACGGCGGGCAAGCACAATTCGAAGCTGCGTGGGTCGAATCCGACACCGGTGTTGTGCTTACCGGCAGCGCGATTTCCGGTGGCCCCGCAGTGCCCGGCGCTTCGATCACGCGCTGGCCTCTCGTCGTCAAATCTGTGGACTACGTGCTCGATCTGCCACGGGCTTTGTTCGAAGGCGGGAGCATTGGATCGGTCGAAAAATCCCTGCCTGTCACGCGTCCGGCAGATCCTGTCTTCTTCAAAGAAACCACCGCTCAGCTTAGCTTTTCCGATGCGGCTCGAAACTGGCAACTCATGGTGACGTTGGACCAACCTCGCGCGGTCACCGTCACCGATCGCTGGAATGCGGAGGGTCGTTCGTACCGCGTTCGCATCCCGCTCGGATCCGGGGTCTGGCCCGCCGGCACCGCGTTGAAAGTCGGAATGACGTTGAAGCTGTCCGGCAAGCCCCAAGCATCGGCAGCTCGGCTGTCCGTGGATCCGACCGCGAAGCGTTACGCCTTTGACGGTTTCGGCGGTAACTATTGTTTCAATACGCAGACGCCGGCCGTCGACTACACGATGGAAAATCTCCGACTGGCGTGGGCCCGGTTCGAACTGAAAGCGTCACTCTGGGACGTCGAACGCAACTCGCCGGGTCCGCAACTGCGGCGCGATTTCGAACTGATGCAGCGCGTTCAGAAAAAGGGACTGCCCTGGATTATCAGCCTCTGGCGGCTTCCGGAACGCTATTACGCCGATTCCAACCAGAAACCGCCGGGCACGTTCAACCGGCAGATCGCGCCGGATCGTTGGCCGGAATTTCTCGATTTGATCGGCAGCTACCTCGTGTACCTGAAGAAAAACTACGGCGCAGAACCCGATTACTATTCGTTCAACGAACCGGATCTCGGGGTCGACATCGGCTTCACCGCCGAAACGCATCGCGCCATGATCAAGCGCATCGGCGCTCACCTCGCGTCTTTGGGTTTGAAAACGAAAATGCTGCTCGGTGATACCGCCAACCCGCGTGACTCGCACAAATATGTGCTGCCCACCGCGGCCGATCCGGAAGCAATGAAGTACGTCGGCGCGGTTTCCTTTCACAGCTGGGGCAACGGCACGCCCCAACAGTATGGCGCGTGGGGCGAGGTCGGCGCGTGGATTGGTCTTCCTCTCGTCGTCGCCGAAGCGGGCACCGATCCAGGCTCGTGGCGCAATAAAACGTTCGACAGCTACGCGTACGGTCTCGGCGAGATGAAGCAGTTTCAAGAGCTGCTGCGCGATGGTCGGCCCACTGCGATCATCTATTGGCAATTTACCGAAGACTACGGTCTCGTCCACGTGGGCCCGAACAACACGATCGAACCGACAGGACGATTCTGGCTGATGAAACATTTCACCAATCTCTCGCCGTTGAAGAGCAACGTTCTCACCACCAGCAGTGATCAGGCCGACGTGCTCATCAGTGCTTTTTCGCGGGACGACACGATGGCAGTTCACGTGCTGAACCTTGGCGCCGCACGCAACGCCACGATCACGGGGCTTCCCGCGGGCACGTGGCGAACAGTCGTGACGACCGAAACGGACGGCTTCAAAGAGAGCAACGTGATGCCCGGCACCGAGGGTTCGTTGGCCTTGCCGGCCCGCAGTCTGACAACACTCGTCCGCGGTAATCCGTAGTGCGTCAAGCGCCGCTGATGCCGCCGCCGATGATTGCACCCTCGCAGCGCACGTCGCTTTCCAACGGTGGATACGTCGCCGGCAATCCATCGCGCATCGGCCAGAATGGTCGGGACGAACGCAGCTTCATCGGACCACTCAGCGAAACGTTACTCGCCACAGATTCAACGCACGCCACTCCGTGTCGATCGGGGATGTCATGTCTTTTCAGACCTCTGTCGTTCGTGGCCGTTCGCCGGGCCGCTCGCATTGAAACCAGACTTCGCATGGGCGAGGCGAATTCGCCGCCGAATTCGCCAGATCAAATACGCGCAGATCGAAAGCTTCACGGCATAGACGCCTACAAGGATCATCAACGTCTTTCGGTCAGGCTGGGTTCCGAGATCGCCCAGCATAATCGCGACGAATGATCGCACCACGTAGATCGGGAGGCACACCCAGAAATAGACGGGCAACGGCACATCGGTGAGCGCAAGCAGGTAATTTCGCGCAAAATACGGCAGGCCCGGCACGAGCGCAGCCATGGCGGCCACCGACGCATTCTCGCCTTCCGGAACATGCGGCAACCGATGATTGCGTTTCGCGAGATATCGCTGCAGCGGACCACGCAAAACGGTTTGGCAAATCCAGTGCGTAGCCAGCAGGTGCACCGCCGTCGCCGCTGCAACCAAGGCGCCGCCCAAGAGCGGACCGAATTTCATGCCGGCGACTAGGTACATGATGCTCACGGAAAAACCGGCCACGGGCAGGGTCGCCATCAGAATGAACACGACGATCGGATTGAAGCCCGCGATCGTGGTCGTGACGTCCTGCAGCCTGAAGCCTCCGCGCACCCAAACCACCACACCTGCCAGCGCGACAGCCAGCAGCAGCGCGCCAAGCCACCAACGACCGCGCATTGATTTTGTTTTTTGCATGAACGCGGCGCACTCCGGAAAGGATACCTGCGCGGCGAATCGACTGACACGCATGGGCAACGGAAGTGACGTGCAGCGCCGTGTCGGGAACCGTCAAAGTCAGAATGGGTCCAGATTAATTCCAGCGGGTCTCCCCAACCTCGCTGGCCGCCCCCTTCAACGTTATCCATGCCACCCCTGCTGGAAAAGCTCGTCAAATTACGCCATCGCCAGAAAAGCCCCCCGCGCGCCCGCCCCCCCCGGTCGTCGCGCTGGGATCTCGGATGGCACTGGGTGTTCGTGACGGTCGGCCTCGCGTTGGCACTGGGTGCTTATTTTTGGTACGTCTCGGCCCGGATTCTGCAGGAGCCTCTCCGGGTAGATTTCGGTCCAGACAATCCCGCGTTCTCGTCCGCCCTCGGACCTTTGTTGGGTGCGGAGTTTACCGGTGGCAACCGTGCTGAGATTTTGATCAACGGTGATGCCTTTTTTCCGCCCATGCTGAAGGCGATTCGCGACGCCAAGAAAACGGTAACGTTGGAGACATACATTTGGGCTCCGGGAAAAATCAGCGATCAGTTCATCGAAGCGCTCGCCGAGCGGGCGAGAAACGGCGTCAAGGTCAACGTGCTGCTCGATGGCATGGGCACACTGAAATTCAAAGACCAGGACCGTGCGCGGATGACCAAAGCGGGAGTCAAGGTGGTCACGTATGGCCGTCAGCATTGGTACGAAATCAAGCCGAATATCAATCATCGCACGCACCGAAAAATCCTCGTGGTCGATGGCGCGATCGGCTTCACCGGCGGCATGTGCGTTGACGACGCGTGGCTGGGCAATGCGACGTCTCCAGACATGTGGCGCGAAACTCAGGTCCGGGTGGAAGGACCCGTGGTCCGCGAAATGCAGGCGGTCTTTGCGAGTAACTGGCTGCAAACAACGGGCGATCTGCTGCTGGGCGAAGGCTATTTTCCGAAATTCGAACATCGCGGCGAAATCGTCGCACAGTGTTTCAAGAGCGGGCCCGCCGAAGGCGCGCAATCGGCGCGGATTTCGTATCTTTTCGCCATCGCCTCGGCGCGGAAAACGATCGACATCGAGCATGCCTACTTTGTCCCCGACGATCTGGCGACCCGCATGTTGATCGAAGCGCGCCATCGCGGCGTGAAGATTCGCGTCATCATCCCGGCGCACAACGATTCTCGTTTTGGCCGCGCCGCCGCGCGCTCCCGCTGGGGACCGCTGCTCGCCGCGGGGTTGGAATTTTATCAGTATGAGCCAGCAATGCTTCACGCCAAAACGATGAGCGTGGACGACAAGTTTGTGACCATCGGCTCGGTTAACTTTGATAACCGCTCCTTCAGCATCAACGACGAGATCGGCCTCAACACCCTCGACTCGGGCATCGCGCGCGACCACCGGATCATGTTCGAACAAGACCTCCGCCATTCAAAGCCTCTGACGCGCGAAGAATTCGAAAGTCGCCCGTTCTATATCAAATGGGCCGACCGATTCTGCGGCCTTTTCCGCTCTCAGTTCTGAGCCGGCCCTGTGACAGCGGCTCGATCG
>DAITQE010000121.1:0-2222 GCA_036833235.1 Opitutus sp. | reverse complement strand
GCTGCCGACGCCACCGCAATTATTTGTAGGCCGCGAGCTTGCTGGCGCGATCGAAGCGCGAGCAAGCTCGCTGCCTACCACGCGACCGATTGCGTTCACAAAACAAAAGACCATGCGGCCCGCAGCAATCAGCCGCCGATCTGGCATTGACGCGATTGCGCGACACTCACAGCGATATCGGGTTCGACTTTTTCCGGTCCGTTCCTCTCTCCCCTTCGTCTCCCTTCTACTCCGTGAAATCAATTCCCGTCGCTCTGCAAATGTGGTCTGTCCGTGAGGACATGAAGCTCGATTTTGCCGCCACCGTGGCGGAAGTCGCCAAAATCGGATACGCCGGTGTCGAACTTGCCGGTTACGGCAATGTCGATGCAAAAGGAGCGAAGGCCGCGCTCGACCGCGCCGGTCTCAAGGTTGCCGGCATGCATGTTGGAATCGCTGCGCTGCGCACGGATCCGGAAAAGACCATCGCGGACGCGCTCCTTTTTGGCACCCGCCACGTCGTCGTGCCTTTCTGGTCTCCTGAACAATTCGTCTCGGTCGCCGCGGTGGAAAAGATCGCCGAGGAGCTCAATGACGTCGGCGCCAAGCTGCGCGCCGCCGGGTTGCAACTCAGCTATCATAATCACGCCGGTGAATTGAAGCTGTTCGACGGCCGGCCGGTTTTTGACTGGATGCTCGGCGCCGCCGAACCGCGCAATCTCGCCGCCGAAGTCGATGTTTACTGGGTGAAGGTTGGCGGTTATTCGCCAGAGAAATTCCTGCGTGATCAAGGCGCCCGGGTGAAGCTCGTGCACTTGAAGGATGAGACTGAACTCGGCGGCGGACCGGTCGACTTTGCCCCAATTTTCACTGCCGTTGAAGCCATTGGCTCCGTCGAGTGGTACATCGTCGAACAGGAAAAATACAACCACGCCCCGCTCGCCTCCGTCCGTCTGTGCTTCGAGCAACTGAAACGGTGGGGCAAGGTCTGATCAAACTGAGCGCGAGTCACGCTCCGATGCGGCGGAAAGTCGCATGAGCGGAACGTGCTCCGCTCTGCAGTCAGTTTTCTTCATCTTTTTCATTCTTTCTCATTTTCTCCATGGTTAAAAAAAACACCTTCAATGTCGCCGTGTTCGGCGCCGGCGCCATCGGCCTCGATCACCTCGGCTCCTTCAAACAGCACCCAGCCGTTACGCTCGCGGCGATCGCCGACACGTCGGTTCAGCGCGCACGGGACGCTGCCGACTTGTACAACGTGCCGGTCGTCACTGCTAATTATGAAGAAATCATCGCTCGCGATGACATCGACGTGATCTCAATCGCGTTGCCCAACTATCTGCACGCCACGGTGGCACTCGCGGCATTGAAAGCCGGCAAGCACGTGATGATCGACAAGCCCATGGCAACAAACGCGCGCGACGCGGCGAAGCTTGTGGCTGAGGCAAAAAAACGACGTGTGCTGCTGATGGTCGGGCAAAACAATCGGTTCAGCCCGGATGTGCAGACGCTGAAGCAACTCGTGCTGAAAGGCGTGCTCGGCGACGTGTATCACGCAAAGACCGCCTGGACCCGCCGCAGCGGTATTCCGCGAATCGGCTCGTGGTTCACCCAGACGAAATTCGCGGGTGGCGGCAGCACGTACGATATCGGGGTCCACGCCCTCGACCGCTGTTTGTACCTCATGGGCGAGTTCGACGCGGCGGCGGTTAGCGGTCAGACGTATTCAAAGTTTGGTTCGCGCGGCCTGGGTGAAGGCGCCTGGGGGAAGAGCGAGATCGATCCAAAAAAGCCGTTCGACGTGGAAGACATGTCGGTTGCGCTGATCAAACTTAAAAGCGGTCGGACCGTGTTGCTCGAAACCTCCTGGGCCGGCCATCAAGCCGTGGCGGATTTCAACGGTACCCAACTTTTCGGCACAGAGGCGGGCGCGATGATGCCGAACCTCCAGCTGTTTCGGAAAACCGAACACGGCTACGCGGTTGAAAGCATCAGCACGACCACGACTTTGGTGAACCCGAATCGCATGGCTCATTTCATCGATTGCCTGCTTGGCAAAGAAGAGCCGTACGTGAAGACGTCCGAGTCGCTCGCCGTGCAAAAGATTCTCGATGCGATCTACCTCTCGTCCCGCACCGGCCGGGAAGTTCGGATCCGCTGAGCCGAATCAATGCATTGAGAAATCGCGAGTAAAAATCCCCGGAGCAAGCTCCGGGGCATTGCAGAAACCGATGTCTGGGGTC
>DAITQE010000120.1:0-8288 GCA_036833235.1 Opitutus sp. | reverse complement strand
CTCCGAACGTTCGCGGTGCACTGGTCGTCGGTCTGGTCAACGACCTGCCGACATCTGTGAGCGCGGGCGTCTCGCCTGCATCTGGAAGTCAGGCGCGCGGGACGCCCGCGCTCCCGGGGACAATCCGCGTCGGCGGCCTTTCGGCGCTCGCTGCTGCGATTGACGCCGGCAAAGTCAAAGCTGTCGTCTCGCTCGGCGAGGATTTGCTGTCGGCTGGTCTCACCGCGTCGCAATTGGCGAAGGTTTCTGTGATCTATCTTGGAACGCACTCGAATCCGACCAGCGCCGTCGCGCGAGTCGTATTCCCCACGCTGACCGTATTCGAAAAAAGTGGTACATTCGTGAACCAACAGTTTCGCATTCAGAAATTCGTGCGGGCGGTTCCTGGCGCGGTGGGCGCGATTGACGATAACCTGATCCTTTCGAGTCTCACGATAGCAGCCGGTGGCGCCGCGTTGCCGACGGAAACCAACGCGATCTGGAAGCAGCTGGCCGCAGAAGTGCCCGCGCTCGACACGATGACGTTTGCGAACATCCCTGACGCGGGCTTACTGCTCGACGCGACCCCGTGGGCGGGTTTGGCCTTCGTCGAAGGTGAGACGTTACACTTCAAGGGTGCGTCGATCGCGGCGAATCCCCAGGCCAGCAAACCTTCTGTCCCGGCTTAACCGATGAGCAGCGCCTCTCCGCAATCTTTTTGCCGCCATGTTGGCTGATTTTTTCTTCAACCTTCACCCGATCGTCCAAGGCTTTCTCAAAGGCCTCGCGGTGATTCTCGTGATCTTCCCGATCGCCGGTGTTTGCTCCATGGCCGAGCGCAAAGTCGCGGCCTGGGTCCAAGACCGGCCGGGTCCCAACCGTGCCATCGTTCCGTGGATCGCGTGGATTCCGTTTCTCGGCCGATTCCTGCAACGGCTCGGTCTGTTTCACGTGATGGCGGACGGCGGCAAGATGCTTTTCAAGGAAGACTCCACGCCCAATCACGTTAATAAATTCTACTTCATCGCTGCGCCGATCCTCGCGATGATTCCGGCGCTCACGACTGTGACCGTCGTGCCGTTCGGCGCTTACTTGAATGCCGCCGGCCGGGTAATTCCGCTCGGACTGGCGCCCATCGATATCGGCATCCTCGCGGTTTTTGCGATCGCTTCACTTGGCGTGTATTCGCTGATTCTCGCCGGTTGGGCTTCGAATTCGAAGTATCCATTTCTCGGTAGCGTGCGCGCGTCGGCGCAGCTGATTTCCTACGAACTCTCGATGACGTTGGCGGTTTTGCCGGTTTTCTTGTGGATCAACGCGCCGGGCACGGATGGCACAATGGGTTTTGGCCGTGCAGTCGAATTCCAGAGCCAATCTGGTTTCCTCGGCGGACTATGGTTCGGATTTCTGATGCCGATTTCGGCGTTCATTTTCCTGGTCGCGCTCTTCGCGGAAACTAACCGTCAGCCGTTCGACACGATCGAGTCGGAGGCCGATTTGGTGGGCAGTTTCCACACGGAGTACGGCGCGTTTAAATGGGGCCTGTTCTTCGTCGCCGAGTATTCGCACATGATCGTTGGCTCAGCCGTTTTCATCCTGCTGTTCTTTGGCGGATGGAACCCGCTGCCGTGGGTTCCGCTAGCGAGCTTCGTCGGCTGGTTGCACAGCATTACCGGCTGGGCGTTCACGCTGCACCCGCTGTTTGTGGGCGTGCTTTCGATCGCAATCTTTCTGTTCAAGGTTCTCGCGATGATTTTCTTCTTCATGTGGATTCGCTGGACGGTTCCACGTTTCCGCTACGACCAAGTCATGAAGCTCGGCTGGCGCACCCTTTTGCCGCTCTCCATTGCGAACCTTCTTTTCTATGCGATCGCGATCGCGATCATCCAGAAATGAAGACCGATCAGTACACAGAGGTCACGGAGGCTGCACAGAAGCCACAGAGGAAATTCAATTCCTCCTGTCTTGCGCTGTGCTCTCCGTGTCAGAGCTCCGTGTTCTCTGTGTAACAATCCTAATTTTCCGTCTCCATGGCCGTCATCTCACTCGAACGTAAGCCGCTCTCTTTTGCTGAGCGCACCTACATCCCGCAAATTCTCGGCGGGCTGAGGACCACGTTCAGACATCTCGTTCGCAAGAAGGAGACGCTCGAATATCCCGAACAGCGTCCCGAGATTCCGCCCGGCTATCGCGGCGTCCCGACGCTCGTGAAAGATCCGAATGGTCGCGAGAAATGCGTCTCCTGTCAGCTTTGCGAATTCGTCTGCCCGCCCAAAGCCATTCGTATTACTCCCGGCGAGATTGCCGCCGACGCGCCCACCGCTCACGTCGAACGCGCGCCGCGCGAGTTCGAAATCGACATGCTGCGCTGCATCTACTGCGGGATGTGCCAGGAAGTCTGTCCGGAAGAGGCGATTTTTCTGCAGCAACAGTACACGATGACCGGATACACGCGCGCCGAGATGGTGAATAAGAAAGACCGTCTCTACGAACTCGGCGGTACACTGCCGGACAGCCATTTCAAGTGGGACAAGAAGAAAGCCGCTGAGGAGCACGGCAAGACGCACTGATTTTTCAGTAGCGAGCATCGAGTAGTGAGTAGCGAGCATGAAAGCCATCCAATCCAGCAAACACCCGACCGTCATCTGTGAGCGCGCCAGCGCGCTTCCATACGCTCGCTACTCGCTACTCACTACTCGCTACTGAATTCGCCATGTCCTCGTTCCTCTTCAACCTCTTCGCACTGCTCACGGTCATCGCGGCTGTCGGTACCGTGTTGAACAAAAACACCGTCAACGCGGCGATGTGTTTTATGCTGAGCCTCGTCGGCGTGGCGGGGCTTTTCGTGATGCTCGAGGCCTACCTGTTGGCGTTCGTCCTTCTGCTGGTTTATGCGGGAGCCGTCGCTGCGCTGTTTTTGTTTATTGTGATGTTGCTCGATACGCGAAGCGCGCCGCGCCCCATCAAACGGCTCACGGTGCTCGCGAGTGCCGTTGCCGCCGCGTTGCTCGCGGTCGGCGTCTTGAGTATCCAGCAGCAGCCGCAACTCGCGCAGGCCGCACCCGCTGGACCTGCCGTCGGTGCGTCGCTCAAGAGCTACGCCTACGAGCTATTCACGACCTATCTTCTGCCGGTTCAGGTCATCGGGTTTCTCCTGCTTATCGCGATGCTCGGCGTCATCGTGCTCAGCCGAAAAATGGATACGACGGAGAACGCGTCATGATCTCTGGCAGTAGCGAGCATCCCACGTCTCGGAGCCTTGCTCTGCGCGTACCCTCCGTCTCCGAAGCTACTCACCACTCGCTACTCGCTACTCGCTACTGCCACTGCTCGCCATGATCGCCGCCTCGCTCAACGCCTACATTACGCTCAGCGCCGTCGTATTTGCCATCGGTTTGTTCGGCGTGCTGCTGCGCAAGAACACGCTGATCATTTTCATGGGACTCGAGCTCATGCTCGTGGCTTCGACTTTGGCGCTCGTGGCGTTTTCGCGCTACAACGGCACGATGGGCGGCAACGTTTTCGTGTTCTTTATTCTCACGGTCGCCGCAGCCGAAGTCGCCGTCGGCCTCGCCATCATCGTCGCGCTCTTCCGAAAAAAGCAGACGATCGAAGTCGACGAACTCAATTCGCTGAAGAACTGAACCCCGGAATTATTAGACAGAGATCACTGAGTTCAGACATAGAGAACACCGAGTAATTAAAATGATTTGGAGCCCAAACCGCCGTTTCGCTTTCGCCCATCAATGGGCCTCCCTGCCCTCTGTGGATCGCGTTTCGTGCTCTCTGTATAACCTGCTTTTTTGCCGATGAGCATGCTCCAGCACGCGATTCTCGTTCTTCTCCTCCCGCTGATTTCAGCGGTCGTGATTGCGTTGTTTCTTCGGCGCGCTGGCGGAATTGCCGCGGCTGTTTCTGTCACGACAGCGACGATCATCGCCGCGATTGCCCTTATTCTCGCGCTACATGGCGAACGCTTCAACGCCTCTTGGGAATGGCTGCGCTTCGGGAACTTCGTGTTGTCGATCGGAATCAAGTTCGACGATCTCGCGGCGTTGATGCTCGCCGTTGTCGCTGTCGTCGGTCTCTGCGTACACGTCTTTTCGCTCGGCTACATGCACGAGGATGCCGCGCGCGCCCGCTTCTTTGGCGGTCTTTCAATCTTCATGTTTTCGATGATCGGCATCGTCCTCGCCGACAATCTTTTCATGATGTTCATTTTCTGGGAGCTGGTGGGATTCAGCTCATGGCTGCTCATCAATCACTGGCACGAGCGGCAATCAGCGGCGGATGCCTCGAAGAAGGCGTTTATCGTTAATCGTGTCGGCGATTTCGGCTTTCTGCTCGGCATCATCATGTGCTTCTGGTCGAACGGGACGGTTAATCTCAACGATCTAGCCGGGCGGCATGTTTATAGCACGTTGATCCCATTGCTGCTCTTCTGTGGTGCCGTCGGCAAATCCGCCCAACTCCCGTTGCAGGTCTGGTTACCTGATGCGATGGAGGGCCCGACGCCCGTATCCGCGTTGATCCATGCCGCCACTATGGTTGCCGCCGGCATCTACATGCTTTGCCGCATTAACGTGCTGATGGTGCCGGATGCGCTCACGGTGATCATGTGGGTTGGTACGGCGACCGCGCTCTATGCGGCGCTTTGTGCGATCGTGCAGAGCGACATCAAGAAAGTCCTCGCTTATTCAACACTCTCACAACTCGGCTACATGGTCGCGGCGTTCGGACTTGGCTCGAGCGTGATCAAGCATGAGATCGGCGGAGTCACACACGAGATGCTGATCGCCACAGGAGTCGGTGCCGCGATGTTCCACCTGACGACGCACGCGTTCTTCAAGGCGCTGTTGTTCCTCGGCTCCGGCTCTGTGATTCACGGCTGCCATCATGAGCAAGACATCTTCAAAATGGGTGGGCTCGCGAAAAAAATGCCGGTCACGTTCGTCACGTTCAGCGTCGGTGTGGCCGCCATCATTGGCGTTCCGTTTCTCGCCGGCTTCTACTCCAAGGATGCGATTCTTCTGCTGGCGTACGAGAAGAACACCGCCATTTTCGCGATCCTGGCTTTCACGGCGATTCTCACCGCACTCTATATGGTGCGGGTTTGGAAGCTCACGTTTCTCGGAACCACGCGTTCAGATAACGCCAGCCATGCGCACGAAAGCGGCCTCACGATCACCCTTCCGCTGCTCGTGCTCGCATGCCTTGCTATCGTGGGTGGCTACACCGCGTTTTATCCACGCGTGTTCGAGGGCGTGTTTGAGCTGATCCCCGAACCCGCTCACGAAGGCTCATCCCATGTGCTGATCCTGCTCACGAGCCTTGGCGTCATGCTCGCCGGTGCGACAGCGGGTTTCTTGTTCTATCAACCCAGCGGCAGCGATTCGCTGGCGCAGAAGTCTCCGGGTCTGTTCAACGCCCTGACGGCGCTTCGCAATTCTTTTGATGCGGCGTACGATTATTACGTCGCAAAAATTCAACAGCGTTTTGCGATGCTGCTCAATTTTATCGAACAGATTTTCCTGGCGGGACTGATCGTCCGCGGGCTCGCCGGGTTCGTTGGCCTGTTTGGTCTTGGCGCACGCTCTCTCCACGTCGGCAAGCTGAACGTCTATGTGTATTGGTTTTTCGGTGGCGCCGTCATCTTGTGGCTATTCGTGGCAGGTATCCTCTGAGATGAGCTCCTCGAATCTTTTTAATCGCGGATTACACGGACAGGCACGGATGCCGATCGGATCCATCCGTGTTCATCCGTGCAATCCGTGGTTCATTTCAGCTTCCTCCGGTTCGTTTTCGCGATGAGCAATCTGCCCTTCGATCCTCTCCTCGTCTCGATCGTTGCGCCGCTCGCGCTGGCTCTCGCCATCGCTCTCGGGCTGCCCAAACGCTGGTCGATCAAGCTCGCTTACATCGCGTTCGCTATCCCCGCGTTGCTTGCGCTCTATGTGTGGTGGCATTTTGGAGATGCCGTCAAGGATCACGGTTATGCGTTCCTGACCCACTATTCGACTGGTCTTGAAGCGTACGGCATTCGACTCAGCCTTGGTCTAAACGGCATCGCGCTCCCGCTGTTTGTCCTCGCCGGTCTCGTCGGTTTGGCGGCCGGGCTTTATGCGATTCAATCCGGAGCTGAACGCCTGAAGATTTACCTCATGCTGCTCCTGATCATGCAGGGCGGATTGATGGGCGTATTCGCGAGCGTGGATATTTTCTTCTTCTACTTTTTCCACGAATTGGCGCTGATCCCGACGTTCATCATGGTCGGCATTTGGGGCGGACGTGATCGCAGCTACGCGGCGATGAAGCTCACGATCTACCTCACGCTCGGGGCGATGTTGTCGTTGATCGGCTTGATCGCCCTCTACGCCAAGAGTGGGGCAAACTCATTTGATCTGATCACGCTTCGCGAAACGGTCGCCGCGCAACCGATCGCGGTCACTCTGCAGAATAACATCTTCGCGCTGCTGATGTTTGGCTTCGGTATTTTGGTTTCGCTTTGGCCGTTTCACACTTGGGCGCCGCTCGGATATGGCGCCGCGCCGAGTTCGACAGCGATGTTGCACGCGGGCGTGCTCAAGAAATTCGGCCTTTACGGGTTGATTCAGATCGCGCTGCCGCTGTTGCCGGCCGGATCCTTGCACTGGTCAGCCCCGCTCGCGTGGCTCGCGGTGATCGGCAATATCCTCGTCGTTGGTTTGATCACGATCGCGCAGCGCGATCTCAAGCAACTCGTCGGTTACAGCTCGGTGATGCACATGGGCTACGCGTTCCTCGGCATCGCGGCTGGCACAACCCTCGGCGTCGGCGGCGTTGTTTTGCTGATGGTCGCTCACGGCCTGTCAGTTGCGTTGTTGTTCTTGCTCTCCACGTCGATTTTCCACCGCACGCACACCTTCGCCATGGATGAAATGGGTGGAC
Source organism: Opitutus sp. (assembly GCA_036833235.1). Classification (GTDB taxonomy): domain Bacteria; phylum Verrucomicrobiota; class Verrucomicrobiia; order Opitutales; family Opitutaceae; genus Opitutus. The sequence continues at coordinate 1,382 of DAITQE010000120.1, read as the reverse complement.
TCGCGCAGAAGACGCCAGTCCTCGCCGCCTTCTTTGTCGCCGCCACGTTCGCCAGCATCGGGCTACCCGGGTTCGCGAACTTCTGGGGAGAAATTACGATCTTTGTCGCATTGTGGAAGTTCTCGCCCCTCATCACCGCACTCGCCGTTTCGGGTGTCGTCATCTCCGCGATCTACGGGCTGCGGTCAGCCGCCGCCGTTTTCTTCGGTCAGCCAACGGAAGCGCTCACCCGCGTTACCAACCAGCACGCGCCGGCCGACCTAAGCTGGGCTGAAAAAATCCCCGCTCTGATTCTTCTTGCTGCGCTTTTTTTCGTCGGCTTCTGGCCGAGATCGCTCTCGACGCCGATCAACGACGCGATGGTTGATCGCGTCCAATCCGTCTTAACCGCGAACGCACGCTAATGAGCGCGAATAAAAGCCATTCCATTCAGTCCTCAATTTCCGTTCTGAATTCGCGTCCATTCGCGTCCATTCGCGGTTAAAAATTTCCGTCTGTCTTCCCGAATGAATCTCGAAGCCGTTAAAGTCGCTGCCTTGTCGAACGAGTGGGGGGCCATCCTCCCCGAACTCGCGTTGGGCTGTCTCGCGCTGTTCCTGCTCGTTCTGGAAATGCTACTGCCGAAAAAGCAGCACAGCCACATTTCCAGCGTTTCACTGCTGGGGCAGATTGTGATTCTCGGCCTCGTGCTCTGCGACTTTACGCCGGCGTATATCGGGCGCGACACGTTTAGCGGACTGCTCCATCACAGCTCAATCGGCCAGGCGATGCGCGTCTTCTTCCTGCTCGCCTCCATTTTCGTAACCATCCTGGGGCGAGTAAGCCTCGCGAAGCAGCGACTGCCGCGCATCGAGTTCTATCACATTGTACTTGTCGTATCCGGAGCGATGATGCTGCTGGCGCAGGCAAATCATTTTGTCCTGCTCTTCGTCGCGCTCGAAACGCTCACGATCGGCCTCTACATTCTGGTCAGTTATTTTCGCGCCAATCCGCTTACGCTTGAAGCCGGTTTGAAGTATCTCGTGATGGGTGCGCTGAGCTCTTCGCTGCTCCTCTTAGGCATCGTCCTGCTCTACGGCGTCGGTGGAAATCCCTCTCTGCCGGCCCATTCCGCGGACGCGTTGCGCTTCAGCGAGCTCGCGGCGTTTCTCGAACAGAATCCGCATAACTTCCTTGCCGGCGTCGGCATCGTGCTCGTGCTCTCCGGCATCGCGTTCAAGATCGGCGGGTTCCCGTTCCAAATTTGGATCCCGGATGTTTATCAAGGCGCACCGACTCCCGTGACGGCGTTTCTCGCCGTCTCATCCAAGGCCGCCGGTTTTGCGATCCTGCTCGTTTTGGCGAATACGGTTTTCGCTTCTTACGCCTGGTTGGTGCGACCG
>DAITQE010000119.1:0-8316 GCA_036833235.1 Opitutus sp. | reverse complement strand
GGTCCAAATCCATGCCCATCGGCGCGCGTCGTAAACCCGTGCGAAAAGATCCGAGGAAGATTTTCGGGCGCGATGCCAATACCGTTATCTTGGACGATAAGTTGAACCCGGCCAGGAACGCCGGCGCCGATCCTCAACGTGACGAGCTTGGCTGCTGTATTCGGTCCCTCATCACAGGCGTATTTGGCGTTCCTGATTAGGTTGACCAGTATTTGTAGAATTTTCGCTTTTTCCGCGACGACTCGCGGGGTTTGATCAAAAACCCGCACGACTTGGATATCATGACGTACGAGGGCTCCGGAGTTCATGCGGAGCGCGTCCTCCATCAATCCGGACGGATCCAAAGGTTCGACGACGCCGACCATCGTGGCGTAGGCCTGCTGCATGGACACGATCTCTTTGATGTGATCGACGTTCGTCTGGAGCGAATCAATCTCCCGCAATAACCGGTTTCGCTCCGACGTGAGATGCTGGGCCAGTGACTCGACAAATTCCGGTATCCGGCGGCCGCGCGGATCCTGGGTGACGAACTCGGCGAGGTCGTCTTTGTGGTCGCGCAGGAGCCCACACAATTTGGCCAGGTTCTCGATTCTCGAATCCCTTATCCCGGTCACGATCATCGTCGCGGAAATATTGAGGCTGTTGAGCACGTTCCCCACGTTGTGAAGAACGCCCGTCGCTACTTCCGCCATGCCAGCCAGGCGCGAGATGTCGACCAGGTCTTTACGGATTTTCTCGAGCTGATGTTCCAGTTCCCGGGCTTTTGTAACGTCCTGTGAAATTCCAAACGTCCCGATGATGGTTCCATCCGCGTCGCGGAGAGAAAGCTTGCTCGAAAGAGACCAGGTCGAACGTCCGTCCGGCCAATCGATTTTCTCCTGCTTCCCTATGATCGGCTCACCGGTGTTGATGATGTTCTCTTCGTCGACCCGAGCCCATTGGGCATGTTGTTCCGCGAAAAAATTGGCATCGGTTTTCCCAACGAGTTCTGCGGCCTCGAGACCATGCCGGGCTGCTTTCGACCGGCTAACTGCGATGAATCGGCTCTCGCAGTCTTTGAAGTAAACCAAATCGGGTATGCTCTCCAGAAAGGCTGTAACCAACGTGTGGTCCAGCATCGCGTCCACGCCTGCCGCCGGCAGGAGACCGATCGTTTCACTCGCCGGTTTCATGGCCCCTCGGGGACCAGCGGAGCTGCCGGTAACTCGAGACTAAAGCTCGCGCCTTTGCCGGGGCCGTCACTTTGCACCGTAAGCGTGCCCTTCATTTCCTTCGCCGCGTTCGCGCTCGAGTGTAAGCCAAAGCCGTGACCGCCAACTCGCGTGGTAAATCCGTGAGCGAAAATGCGAGTGAGATTTTCCGCCGGAATGCCGACGCCATTATCGGCGACGATAAATCGGATGCGCCCACCAGCGGTAAAGTCGATCCGAAGTGTAATCACTTTGTCGTCACGTCCACCGTCATCCGCAGCGTACTTCGCGTTGCGGATCAGATTGACTAGGATCTGGAGAACTTTCGCTTTTTCCGCCAACACCCGTGGAACGGGCTCGAATTCCCGGGCGACACGCACGGAATGCCTGACCAGCGCTCCGGCATTCATGCGCAATGAGTCTTCCATCAACTCAACCGGATCCAGCGGTTCGACGACGCCCACCATCGTGGCGTACGCCTGTTGCATCGAGACGATCTCTTTAATGTGATCGACGTTCTTCTGCAGCGATTCCGCCTCTTTGAGCAAACGCTCACGTTCGGCAAGCGAGTGTTGCGCCAGTGACTCGAGGAATTCCGGCACACGGCGCCCTTTGGGATCTTCGGTGAGGAACGCGCCGAGATCGCTCGCGTGCTCACGAAGAAGTGCAGAGATCTTTGCGAGATTTTCGGCCTTCGACTGTTTGAGCCCCGTGGCAATGACGGAGGTCGAGACGTTCAAGCTGTTGAGAACATTGCCGACATTATGCAACACACCCGTGGCAACCTCGGCCATGCCGGCCATGCGAGAGGCGTCAACGAGCGCACGTTGCGCGCGCTCAAGCGCAATTTCAGTCTCTTTTGCAGCTGTGACATCTTTGCTGATACCAAACGTGCCGATGATCTCACCGTTCTCATTTCGAAGCGGCATCTTGCTCGTAAGCACCCAGGTCACGCGTCCATCCGGCCATTCTTCCTTCTCGAGCTTGCCGATGATCGGTTGTCCGGTTCTCACGATCTCTTGCTCATCGTTGAACGCGGCGCGCGCATGGGAATCGGAGAATAGATCGAAATCCGTTTTGCCAAGCAGCTCTGCGACCGGCCGATGGTGCAGGCGGCACATGGACCGGCTTAGGGCGATGAAACGGGATTGCTGATCTTTGAAATAGATGTGGTCGGGCACGCCTTCTAGAAAGGCGCTGACCAGCGCACGATCGACTGAGTGGGCGTGCTCGCAATCACTGCTTGTCGTTTGATTGAGAGAAGCGTTCATCGGTTTATGCAGTGATAGTTTGGGACAAATGCGGAGTGGTGGAAAGATAACGCTCAAGCATCTCTCGCAGATCATCCGGCTTAACCGGCTTTGCGAGATAGTTGTCCATGCCGGCAGCGAGGCATATTTCGCGATCGCCCGACATGGCGTTCGCCGTCATCGCGATGATCGGCAAAGTCGGTTGAACCGAGGGGTCGCCCGCTGCCTGAGCATCGCGGATATGACGCGTCGCTTCGACGCCATCCATTTCCGGCATCTGAGCGTCCATCAAAACCAGTGCGTAACGTTTCCGACGCAATGCGGCGACTGCCTCGCGACCATTCGCCACAACGTCCGCGGCGTAGCCCAGGTTCCGCAATTGAAGCAACGTGACCTTTTGGTTCACGATATTGTCCTCTGCGATAAGGATCGTCGCCTCCAGCCGAACGGCATGGTTGGCTATGCTTTTCGGCGGAGCGACAACAACGCGATGGCGCGCGTTTGCCAGCGCTCGAGCTAACGTCGAATGAAGGCTCCGTGCGTGGATTGGTTTCAGCTCGCACGCTGCAAAGCGATAGGCGTCGAGTTCGGTCTGCGGCAATCGTTCGCCGCGGGAGGTCAAGAGCACGAGCGCAGGCCGCGGCATCGTTGTCTCGGCGTTGATCATCCGAGCGAGATCGAGGCCGTCATGCACTGGCATGTGGTGGTCGGTGATAACGAGATCGTAAGGGATGCCTTCGGCAGCGGCTCGGCGCAGTTCGCGCATCGCGGATTCGACCGAATCTACGCTGCTGTGACGCAGTTCCCACGCCGTGCAGAGATGCATCAGCACCGTACGGTTCGTGGCATTGTCATCGACGATCAGCGCGTGATGGCTGTGCAGCGTTGCCAAGGGAAGCGCGACTGCGGTCAGCGGATTAACTGCGTTCTTCAACTCGGCGGTGAACCAAAATGTAGAGCCTTTTCCGTGTGCGCTGATCACGCCGATCGAACCGTCCATCAGTTCGGCGATGCGCTTGCAAATCACCAAGCCCAAACCCGTGCCGCCAAAACGACGGGTGGTCGAACTGTCGGCTTGGACGAATGGCTGGAAAAGTTTTTCCTGCACCCACTCTGGAATGCCGATGCCGGTATCGCTGATGGAAAAACGCAAACTGAGCCGGTCTGGCCACACTCGTTCAACGCCGGCTGCGAGCACGACTTCTCCCTCGCTGGTGAACTTGATCGCGTTTCCGATCAGATTCAGGACGATTTGGCGAAGACGTCCGGGATCGCCGCGCACATAGCGCGGGACGGATGGATCGAGATTCATCACCAACTCCAATCCCTTCCGTGCGGCGGCTTCGGCGTGAAGATCAAGGGCAAGTTCGAGCGCCTCCGTGAGATCGAAGTCAATCATCTCGAGTTCGAGACGACCTGCCTCGATTTTCGAGAAATCGAGGATGTCGTTGATGATCGTCAGAAGACTCTCACCGCTCTGGCATAACGTCTCTGTGAGGTCGTGTTGTTCAGGAGTGAGTGGTGTCGCCAGCAAAAGATTCGCCATTCCCAGCACTCCGTTCATCGGCGTACGAATCTCGTGGCTCATGTTAGCGAGAAACGCACTCTTCGCCTTGTCCGCGCTTTCGGCGGCTTCTTTCGCCCGCTTTAGGTCGAACTCGACCAACATGCGGCGCCCTATTTCTTCGTGAAGGAGCGCGTTGGCACTTTCAAGATCCTGCGTGCGAGCCCGCACGCGCGCTTCAAGTTCATCCGCGTTGGCCTTCGCTTGATGGAGAAGATTCCATTTTGCCGTCAGCGCATTTGTCAGCTGAAGCACTTCGATCGTATCAAACGGTTTTTTTAAAATCACTAGACGATCGGACCCATTGATTTTGGCGAGTAGATCGTCCCAGGAATAATCCGAGTACGCCGTGCAGATCACGATCTGCAGGTCAGGTGCAACTTTCCAAAGCTCGAGCGTCGTTTCCATGCCATCCCAACCTGGCGGCATCCGCATATCGACGAACGCCATGGCATACGGGTGATTCGCGGCCAGTGCCTTTTGGACCAACGCGAGCCCTTCACGTCCTTGGTGAGCAGAGTCGACCGAGAACGAGGGCACGATCCGCTTTGATGCCGTAGCGTTGTCGCGCTCACCATCGCCGAAGAGTTCCGTTTCGAGCGATTCAAGATTCGTGCTCGCTTCCGTGACCGGCGGGCACAAAATCTTGCGCACGTCCTCATGGATCGACGGGTTATCGTCGATCACGAGAACGCGATTATTGCGCGCAGGATTCCGTGGCGAAAGGTGCATCGTGGGCACGCCGAGCGTGCCAAATTAGGTAAGCTGTCTATCGACACGGCTTAACTGCCACTAAAGAGCCATTTCCCTGCGGAGACGGCGTCGGATCGCTTCGATTGTTTGTTTTCCCGACGTATCTCAGCCGAGTGAAATGCTTTCTTTTCTCGCCCTTGGATGAGCGGGTACTTTAACGGTCTCATGCCTTTCTCTGCCGCCACCCGACTGCTACGCCGTCAACTTGGCGCACGCTTTGTCTCGACCAGCCCGGCGGAGCTTTTTGCGGCGTCATTCGACAGCAGCAAAATCTCGTTCCTGCCAGCTGCGGTCATAAAGCCGCGCCGCGAATCGGATATCGGAGTTGTTTTGCAACTGGCCAACCGTCACCACGTCCCGGTTACGGTGCGCGGTCGCGGGACGACTTTGATGGGATCGGCTGCGCCCGTTCAAGGCGGCTGGGTCATCGATATGCTCGCGTTGAATCGCATTCGCATCGACGACGTGGCCGGAATGGCGCACGTGCAATGTGGCGCCAAAGTGGGCGACATTCAGCGGGCGGCGCTGGCAGAAGGCTGGTTTTATCCACCCGATCCTTCTTCGAAAGAATACTGCACGATTGGAGGAAACATCGCCTGCAATGCGGGTGGGATGCACGGCGGCAAATATGGCGTCACCCGCGACTTCATTGTGGCGCTGAGAGGATTTCTGCCAACGGGAGAATACGTGCAGTGGGGGACAGCGACGAAGAAATTCGCCGCGGGGTACAATCTCCGGGACCTCTGGATCGGCAGCGAAGGCATGCTGGGCGTTGTGACGAACGCGGTCCTTAAACTCATTCCGCAGCCGAGCACGCGATGGACGCTGTTGACCTCGTTCCGAGATGAACAGCATGCGATCAGCGCCATTCTAGAGTTATTCCGCCGCCGAGTGCAGCCTGCGATTTGCGAGTTCCTCGATCGCGACAGTGTTTTATGCGCCGAACGCGCGACAGGAGTGGCGGTTTTTCCGGGTCAAGCGGGAAGGCCGGTCATCTTGTTGGAACTGGCAGGGAGCGCTGCCGAAGTGCGTGAGGAGAAGAAAATCCTGCTGGAATGGGCGTCAGCCGAGGCAGCGTCGCACCGCGCCGCACGCGATCGGAGCGAGGCGGAGCAGCTCTGGTCAGTTCGTCGCAAGTGCTCCGGCGCAATGTTCGAGTTGGGCGACGCAAAGCTCAATGAGGACATCGTTGTGCCAATGAAGAGTTATTTGAAATTCATGCGGTTCCTCACTGCCCTCAAACGCAGCAGCGGTTTGCATATCCCAACATTCGGGCATCTCGCCGATGGCAACTTGCACGTCAACATCATGTATCACCGCGCCAACACGGTCGAAACGCGTGCTGCCGAGGCGGCGGTGGAGAAGCTTATGCACAAGGTGGTCGCGCTGGGAGGAGCGATTTCCGGAGAGCACGGGATTGGTCTCGCGAAAACTCCATTCCTGCGAGTCCAACATGGGAAGGCGGAAATCAAAGCCATGCAGGCGGTGAAACATGCTCTCGATCCAAACGGAATTCTGAATCCAGGGAAAATGTTTGATGTGGTCGAAATCTGGAAGCTGCCGCGGTTGGCGGTTCAACTCCCATGGGATCACAAATAGACTTCCGCGGAGCTTCGGTTGACGACGTGATCAGCCTCGGCAAGCGGCTGGAGCCAGACTAGCGCTTTTACGAGCGAAAAGCATCGTTGCCAAATTTCCGTTTGCGCGCGCTCGTGGCGAGCGCTCACACTCCGCGTTTTCATGTATCTAAAGGCGCTCAAGCTTCACGGTTTTAAGTCCTTTGCCGACCCCAGCACGCTTCGTTTCGAGCCTGGCGTCACGGCAGTGGTGGGTCCCAATGGCTGCGGAAAGTCCAATATCGCGGACGCGATTCGATGGGTGCTCGGTGAGCAAAGCGCGAAGGCGCTGCGTGGCGGGAAAATGCAAGACGTCATCTTCGAGGGCGCGGACACGCGCAAGCCCGCTCAGATGTGCGAAGTCTCCCTGCTACTGACGGAATGCGAGAAGCAGTTGGGCAGTGAGTTTCACGAGATCGAAATTACCCGGCGGGTGCATCGCGATGGCCAGAGCGAGTACTTCTTTAATGGCCAAGCCTGCCGCTTGAAGGACATCCAGAAGCTTTTCATGGATACCGGCATTGGCCGAACGAGCTACTCGATCATGGCGCAGGGACAGATCGATTTGATTTTGTCGTCGAAACCGGAAGAGCGGCGCTCGGTGTTCGAGGAGGCGGCTGGGATCACCAAGTACAAGAGCCAGCGGCGCGAGGCGATGAGCAAGCTGGCGCTGACCGATCAGAATTTGGCGCGCGTAGCCGATGTTATTGCCGAAGTGGGCCGGCAAATCGGCAGTCTCCGGCGGCAGGCCGCGAAGGCGATGCGTTACAAGCGGCTCAGCTTTCGCTTACGGCACCTCAATCTCGCGTGGAGCCGATTTCATCACACCCATCGTGCGGCGTCACTCGGCGAATTGGAGGCCAAGGTGCACGCACTTCGGGAAGAAGCGGACGCTCGCCGCTCGAACCTCGAAGAACAGCAAACGTCACTCGAAGAAAAAAAAACCGGGCGCAATCGCCTGAATCAGCGGGTGCAGGACGCGCAACAAGCCGTTTTCGATCTCCGCTCGCAGAAAGAACAGGCGGAAAATCAAGCCAACCTCGCGCAAATCAAACGATCGGGACTCGAAGATCGTCTTGGTTCTTCGAGAGCAAATTTGGACGAACTGGAAATGCAGCTCCGCGAGGTTTCGGCCCAGGTCGATACGGGCGCTCAGGATAAGCAGATGCAACTCGGACTGCTCGGGAGCAGCGATGCCGTTTTCCAGCAACGGAATCGTGAACTGGCGATTGTTGAAGGGGAACTGACGAAGTTGGAACAAGAACTCAATCAGTCGAAGTTCCACCTCCTGCAGCTCGAGAGCACGGTTGCCCGGCTGCGAACGGATTGTTCGGGTTACGAAGTTGAGCAGAAGACGAGCGTCCATCGCCACGAGATGCTGGCGCAGGAATTAGAGGGCGTTCGAATACAGCGGGCCGAAGCGGCGCAGCGCGCAGAAGAACTCGCTGCGCGAGTCGAGGCAGCGCTCGCGGACAAATCTCGCGCGCAGACCGACGCTGTCACCGCACAGCAGACGATCAGCGAACTCACTCGCGAATTCCGCGACGCCCAACGGAAGCTGCAAGACATCGATCGCGCGCTTGCTCAACGCACCGCACGTTTGCGTTTGCTCCAGCAGCTGCAGGAAAAATGGGAGGGATTTGGCGAAGGCGCCAAGGCGCTGCTCCAAGGTCGGTTCGCTGCGACTTTTGGAGACATGAAGTTCACGCCGATTAGCCGTGGGCTCGACGTGAAGTCTGAGTTTGGTCGTGCGATCGAGGCGTTACTTGGATCGGCGGCAGAGGCGATTGCAGTTGCTGACCTCGCCACCGCGCAACGAATTTTGGCACAGCTCGAGACTGAGCAGGCCGGAAGCGTTTGCTTGCAAGTGGCGGAGTGCCACGTGTCCGGCGCGCCGATTCAGAGTGATCTTCCGTCGTTTTTGATTCCGGCCACGTCTGCGC
>DAITQE010000118.1:0-8317 GCA_036833235.1 Opitutus sp. | reverse complement strand
GGACGAATATCACGAGCGTGTCAATAATAACGCCTTCACCAGCATGGTGGCGAAGGAGACTTTTGCGATCGCCAACGCGACCGTTGAGCATCTCCGGCGAACTCATCCGAAGGCGCTGCGGGCGTTGCTGAAGAAAATCGAAATCGAGAGCGAACTGCCGGGCTTCCGCGAGGTGGAGAACCTGCTGTATGTCCCCGCGCCGGATCCAAAGACGGGCGTCATCGAGCAATTCGACGGCTACTTCCAACTGAGGGACGCCACAGTCGAGGAACTCCGAGCGAAGATGGTGCACCCGAATGAGTATCTCGGCGCCGGACAGGGGTTGGCGGTGCCGACCAAAATCATCAAGCAGGCCGATGTGGTAACGATGCTCAATCTGTTCAAGACTCGTTTCTCCGCCGAAATCAAAAAAGCGAACTGGGAATACTACGAGCCGCGCACCGAACACGGATCCAGCTTGAGCGCCTGCGCCTACGCCATGGTGGCGACCGAATTCGGAGATCTCGATTTTGCCTATAAATATTTCCTGAAGACGGCCAAGATCGATCTCGAGGCCAAATACAAGGTGTACATCGGCACTGTTTTCATGGGTGGTTCGCACCCTGCCGCGAACGGGGGCGCGTGGATGACGGCCATTTTTGGCTTTGCCGGCGTTCAGGCGGACGAGAACCGGATCGCGATCAATCCGCGGCTCTGCGAGAAATGGAAAAATCTGCAGTTCCATCTCGCCTACAAGGGAGACGGTTTCCGAATCAAGATCACGAAGACTTCGGTGACAATTACTTCCCCTCCTACCAATGCTCGCGAGTATACGATTCTCGTGGCTGGCAGTAAGGTGGAATGCGCCCCCGGCGCGTCGGTAACGGTTAAGTACCGGCCCCAAAGTGCTAATCGTCCGTCGGCGACTCCTCGGTTCCTTCGTCTCAACAAAAGTCTCGGGAGATCCAGATAAGAATCCTTTCGTCGACCAACTCCGTAAATCCATGAAAGCAAAGCTGACCTCGTCCCTCCTGTGCTCGACTCTCACCCTCGCGGGCGCCGCGTATTCGTGCTACGGAGGCGAACGGATTGGTGCTGATACACCATGGACGACCTACGAGGCCGAAGCCATGAAGACCAACGGCGTTGTGCTGGGGCCGAAATATGCCGCACATCTCTTGGAGACCGAATCTTCGGGCCAGAAGTACGTGAAGCTCGCGGAGGTCGGTGGCTTCATCGAATTTGCGGCTGCGTCGGACGCCAATGCCTTGGTTATCCGTTACAGCCTGCCCGACTCCCAAGAGGGGGGCGGGGTCGATTCTTCGCTCGAGTTACTCATCAACGGCCAGGAAGCCCGAACACTCGCGCTCACTTCCCATTATGCGAGGATCTACGGAGCGTATCCTTTCTCAAATACGCCGGCAGACGGCATTCCGCGCAATTTCTACGACGAAATCCGCGTCAAGGACCTGCACATCGCCAAGAGCGACGTGATTCGTCTGCAAAAGAACACGGCCGATGGTCACTACTGCGTCGTTGACTTAGTCGACTTGGAAAACGTTCCCGCTCCCCTGGCCGCCCCCGCCAACGCGCTGTCCGTGCTCGATTTTGGCGCGGGCGGCAAGGGCGTGACCGACGACACGACGGCGCTGAAAGCCTGTCTGGCCGAGGCCCTCAAACAGGGGCGCACCGTCTGGATTCCTGCGGGTGAATATAAGCTGACGGGCGATATCGTCCTCCCGTCCTCCGCGTCGATCCAAGGCGCGGGTATATGGCATACGACCTTTGTCGGCGACGCCGCACTCTATGGCAAAGCCGACCGACGCGTGCGGTTCAAACTCATGGGCAAAGGTATCCGCTTGGCCGATTTCGCGATTATCGGAAAGCTGAACTACCGCAACGACGACGAGCCTAACGACGGTGTCGTGGGCGCCGGATGTTCCGATTCTACGGTGGCTCGCATCTGGATCGAACACACCAAGACCGGCGCGTGGATCTACAATGGCACGAGACTGCGCATCGAGGGGTGCCGATTCCGTAATTTGCTCGCCGATGGCGTGAACCTCTGCGTGGGAACGAATGCAACAGTGATCGAAAACTGCAGCACCCGCGGCACGGGCGACGATTGCTTCGCCATCTGGCCAACCGTGTCTGACCAAGGCTATATTGAGGAGGCGCGCCCTGGAAATAATGTGATCCGTCACTGCACGGCTCAGCTGCCGTTCCTCGCCAACGGCGGCGCAATCTACGGGGGATTTAATAACTGCATCGAGGAGTGCCTCTTCACGGACATCACCACGGCTTGCGGAATTCTCATCAGCACGACTTTCCCGACTTCCGATGAGAGCCGGAAAATCGACAACAATTTCAGCGGTACGACGGTCGTCCGCAATTGCCAGTTGGTCCGCTGTGGCGGCGACGACCACAGCTGGTCGTGGCGAGGATCGCTGCAGATCTGCCTGGATCGCCGAAGCATCTCGGGCCTCACGATCAGCGGCGTGGACATCCGGGACAGCCTCTCCGACGGCTTGAGCATCGTGGCTCCTGGCAGCTCAAAGGGAGAAGGCACGCTCTCCAATACACGGCTCGAAAAAGTAGCCGTTTCCAACTACGGAATCGGGACTCCCTCGCGTCACGGTTTGTGGATTCGCAAGGACGCGGCCGGCGGGGTGACGCTGTTGGATTCGGACATCGCCGAGATACAAAACGATTCCGCGCACTTCACCGTTCACCGCGAATAGGGTGAACGAATGAGAGCGGCACGTTACCGCGGCGACCACCATTCGCGAACGGAGTCCCAGGCGCGCTGCAATACTGGAGTGACATGCTGCAGGGCTTCGTGCGCCTGGGGAACGTAGCGATTGGCCACCCAGATGAGAACGACGAGAGCGCCCAGCCAAATCATGGAATCCAAAAAATACATCGACGCCATTCCACACCGCGAGCCGTAGCCTCCTTGATGATAGTAAGCGTGGCGAATCGCGCGCAGCGGCGCTGCGAGGATTTGGTAGGCGATGAAGACCAGGATCGCCCCGACCCACACGGGAACACCGGCAGGAAGTGCCAAACCGAATACCGCTCCCGTTGTGAAGAGCGAGATCATCGCAAACACGCCCAGAAACGCGACCAACGCGCGGAGCAGCGAGACGACGGGCAGCGCGATGCCCGCGTCGATCGGCGCCCCGTACTCCGACCAGTGCCGATTCCAGTTCTGTCTCCAGTGGTGGCTATCCTCGCGCATCTGTCGTTGAAAATCCGCGCCCCAGTTTCGCATCTGATGCTTGAATCGGCGCTTCCACTCCCGATGAGCGCGCTTGTCTTTGAACGTTTTCATTCCTTCGTAATATCCCTCTTTGGCGCGGCGGATGAACTCCTGGGCCGTGAACGGCGTTCCGTAAGCCGCGGATTTTTCGGCCGAGGTCGTGGCGGACGGAACGAATAGCGCCATCAAGAGATACACCAGCAATCCGGCACCCGACGTGAGAAAGGTCAGGACGACAAACACGATGCGTACGACGAGGACATCGATGTTGAGATACGCGGCGAGGCCGTTGCACACGCCGCTAATGATGGCTCCATCATAAACCCGATAGAGTCGTTTGACGGTGCCAGGCGCCGCGGTCCCGGCGCCATCGCCAGAGTCTTTCGTCGCCCCGGCAGCCGTAGCTTCAGCGGTCGAGGAATCCGAACGCTCGCCGGCCGCTTGCGAGATGTCCTCGACGGGCCCCATCTCGCGGATGATTTTTTCAACCTCCCGGGTGGCGACAACCGTCTTGTGCGCGCCAAGCACCGTCCGAAACTTATCGGCGATCGCCTGCTCGATATCGGCCATGATCTCGTCGCGATCGGGATTTCCCTCGAGTCGCCGGCTCGCGGAATCGAGGTATTCACGCAGTGCGTCGTAGCCATCTTCCTCGAGCTGGTACGCATTTCCGTTCAGGTTGATCGTCGTTACTTTATTCATCGTCGTCGTTTCCTTCAGCTATTTCCGCTGCTTTTCTCCGAGACGATTCACCGTCTCGTTCAACGTTTCCCAGTACTCCGTCGTTTCCCGGAGCTGCTCCTTACCTCGAGCCGTCAGCTCGTAGTATTTTCGGGGCGGCCCGGCTTCAGATTCCTTCCACTCGTAATCCACGAGTTCTTCCCGTCGCATTTTGCTCAACAATGGGTAAAGCGTCCCTTCCTGCGTGGCGAATTCGGTGGTGCTAAGTTCCTTCAGGATGTCCGCCGCGTACACTTGGTTCGCGGCGATGATCTTCAGCACGAGAAATTCGAGCAGCCCTTTTTTAATCGGAGAAAATTTTTCGGTCAGATTCATCAGCGGCAGTCAAGCTACCTTTGTTAACCAAGGTAGCGTGGACGAAAAAGGTTCAAGTCAAATCAGAAATCCAGTTTGCACCCGATCCGTGGGACACCGTCGTTCAGGCCGGCATGGCTGGCGCGCGTTCAACCACGTCTTCGCTCGGCGTCGGCATCATCGGATTGAGCGTTCCATCAACGGCAATCGTCCAGTCGCTATCGAGCTTCACAAAGCGCGAAAAGCCGTCGCGATTATCTGCGCGATCTATGATTCCGACGCGCGAAAGTGCCGGTAAAACTCTGACAACCGGCGAGCTTCTCGATGATATTTATGCTGGTAGAGCCCGACCTCCGGGCGGGCCGTCGGTCAACGAACTCATTCACGGGTCGCCCGAAGGTTCACCACCGTTGAATTAGGACCAAATTGTCTCGCGAAGGATTCGACGGAGACGAAGGCAACACCTCGGTTCGAACCTTCGCGCCCTTCGAATCCTTCGCGAGGTCATCCTGATTCAATGATTTAGCTCCTCGAACTGTTTCCAATGAGCCTGCGGAGCTCAGGGACGTTAGCGCGCCGATCACGCCAGCAAGCCGGCGATCTACGAGTTACGCTCCCAAAAAAGAGGCCTCGGTAAGAAAAGCAGCTCGCGTCGAATAGATTTTGCATTCTTCCGCTTTGCTGCCGCTAATCAGAAATAGCGTGTCGCTCTCAGAAAACTCCCCGAATTTCTCCACTCCCGAACGATTGGTCGCAGCCATGGGCCAGTTGCCGCCGATTGCGCAAGTCCTGGCGCGGCTCCAACAGCTTTTGTCCGACACCAATTCAGGGCTCGGTGACGTTGTAGAATTGATACGTCTCGACGCGGCGATGACGACGCGCGTCATCCAGATCAGCAACAGCGTGTGGTTTCATCGAGGCGGGGGCTGTCGCACCATCGAGGAAGCGGTGAATCGCGTTGGGTTTCGCGAAATTTATCACCTCATCTCCGTCACCGCGGCCGGATCAATCGTGGCGCAATCGCTCACCGCGTATGGTCGTGATTCGCATTCGATGTGGCGCGAATCCATGGCGTGCGCGTTTGCTGCTGAATTGCTGGCGGAACGCTTGGGCGAAGACACGGCGGTTGCTTACATGACCGGGCTGTTGCACGGCATCGGTCGGCTTGCGATCAACAAAGGTCTGCTGGCGACCGGGCAGGTTGTGAAACCGCTTTTCGATGCGGGATTTCCTGACGACTTCAGCGGCGCGGAGCTCGCCTTGTTTGGATTTACCCAGGCGGAAGTCGGCGCCTTGATGCTAAACAAGTGGGCGTTTTCAGCGGATAACGTCGAGCCGATCCGCTGTCAGTATGCTCCACTCGATGCGGAAGAACCACATGATCGGATGTCGGCGATCTTGTACGCCGCGCGATTTCTTCGGACGACGATTTGCCAGGGTGAGCCGCCGGCCGAAATCGAAGGCGCCGAAGAAGTTTTCCAGTATCTTCGGCTCAGTCGGGTGGAAGTGCTGGCGTCCTTGCCCGCGCTCGAGCGGCAGGTTACGCGCGCCGTCCAAATCACCAAAACATAGACGGGCAGACGGGTCGGAGCGTGAATCGCGCGTCGGCTATTCCGGCCGCCAGCCCAGGTGCTCTCGGGCCGCGGGAGTGAGCAGTTCAGGCGTCCAACCCGGATCCCACACCAACTCGACGCGAACGTTTCCCACACCGGGGAGCGCGCTCAACGCTGCATGCACGCCGTCATGGATCATGGCTCCGGCGGGGCATGCGGGCGATGTCAGCGTCATGGCAATGGAGACGTCGCGGCCATCGGTATTCACCTCGTAAACGAGGCCGAGATCGACGATGCTTAACCCGAATTCGGGATCTGGAATGGTGGCGAGCACGCGCCAAATTTCCTCCGGCGTAATCAATTCATTCATACCATGCCTTTCGCGAAATTCCTGAAGACAACGGCCGGCGTGACCGGCCTCCATAGATGGCGCGCGGCTGTGGCGAGACTTGTAACGAGAGCCAGCTGAGCGAGTGCGAACCCGAGCGTGCCGCCGATGAGAAGGCCGTTATGGCCAGTGAGCGTCCCCAGCGCCAGTGTCGTTACGCTCACTGTATGCAGCGCGATCCAAGCGCGTTCGAACGCCGCCGCACCGAGTGAGGTTGCGACGGGCGTTGGCTGACGACCAACGCGCGGGCCGTACACGCGCATCCACACCAGAAACGGCACGATCTTGCAGAGCATGCCTTCAACGCTCGCAAGCACGCCGCCGAGCACCGCGAGCACGCCATACGCGAGGGCGGCGCGCAGATGATCGCCGGGGCCCGCGGCGAGCACCGTTCCACCCACGGCTGCCACGCAGAGCAGCGTGAGCCCCACAAAAAATCCTCTGACTCCGGGCTCGAGGTTTCGTTTTTTCCGCGTGCCGAACACCCGACGCAGCTCAAATGCCGAAAGCGTAAATGATATCAGTAACAGGCCGGCGCCGATCAGCGCGGCGGGGCGCGCTTCGAACGCGAGCGCGGGCGCAAGCACGAGTAAACCAAGTTGGGAAAGCGCGAGTGCGACTCCGATCCGTCGCAATTTTTGCACGACACCGAGCGTGAACATCGGCACGAGCCGGAACATCGCCCCTTGAAGCAGAGTAATGAAGAATCCCGCGACGCCGAGATGGGCATGGGCGCGCAGGAGTGCGAGCACGTTCATTGACCACCAGCCAAAATGCAGATTCGCCGCGAGCAAAACTCCCGCGAGCACCGTGAGGATAAGCCACGCGGTCGCGCAACCGAAGGCGACGAGGACGGGATCCAGCCGGGGTGCGCTCCGCAACGTGCGCGTGACGTTCACCGCGAAGAGTCCGACGCCGATGCTCACGGCGGTTCCGCCCAGGGCAACGAGACCCATTTTTCCCGCCATGAACCCCGAGATCATCGTCGTCACGCCGACGACGTGTACCGCCAAATGCATCCATGCTAGTGTCCGCCCGCGGAACGCGGTGTTCGCGAGCACCGGCAGCAGCTGGTAAACAGCGCCGAAGCAGATTGTGAGCAACACGCCAAGCAGCCATACGTGCGCGAGCGCGATTACGTGCGGATGCAGGTGCGGCAGCGCAAGGGTCGTGGGCGCGGCCGCCATCCAGCCCGTGCCTGCGAGTGCGGCCAGCATGCCGATCCCGATAAAGGTGAGCGGGACAGTTGCGCCCGCAGCCAGCGGACTGCCAGAGAGGCGCGGAGTAGATGAGGTTATCATGGAAATGCCGCGGTGGTTCGCGGTCTCATCCCTGGTCTTTTTGCGGGCGAACTCTCGCTCAAAAAGCGCTCTATTTTGGTTCACCACAGAGGCACAGAGATACGAAGCAGATCAGATCTATGGACGTTCTTCTCGGTGTCTCCGTGCCTCTGCGGTCAACCCGTTTGGGAGATTGGTCTTCCCTGCTTGGCGAGGCGGTTGTGGTGGGTGAATCTGCCTGAAGGCGGGACTACAAACACGCGGACGATTGTTTCGTCATCGCGATCGGCCGCGATGATGAGCTTTCCCGTTTTACGGACGTCGAAAGGTGTTCAGCCAGCTTCCGTCCGTTTGTTCGATGGATTGATGGGCGACGCCGCGTGTATCCAGTTCTTCGAGCAAGTGAACGGGCCTGCGATCGGTGAGTGCGCGCAATTCGCGGCCGGAAGGCAGTATTTCCAGCGCCGCCAGAATGTTGAGCATCGGCTCCGGTGGCTCTAGGCCGCGCACATCGAGCAACGCGCTGGTTGGCCGATGCGATCCACAGCCACCGGTCGGCGGGGCCAGCTTCGCGGGCGCGGCGGTCTCGGCGAGACGGGTGATTTTTACCTGAAACTCTTCCGGCCCTTGCTGAAGGTACTCCCACGAAAACGCGCCGGGAAACTGGCCTTCGAATTGATAATAAAGCGGCACAGGATCGTGGTCATTTACGAGGACGAAATGCGCGCCGACGGCGAGTGCGTTCCAGCGCTGGAAAATGAGCGCGTGTTTTTCGCGACAGGAAATTTCCCGCACGTCGAAATACGCGGGATCGTTGGTC
>DAITQE010000117.1:7653-8320 GCA_036833235.1 Opitutus sp. | reverse complement strand
CCGTAGCATACCGAATCTGCCCACGGAACACACGGAATACACGGAAGAACTCGGAGCCGATCCGCTCTCTCCGTTTTCGGTGTATTCCGCGGGCAACTCCTCACCGAGGCATTTCCTCCCCAATCACCCTTTCGTGTACCCTCGAATATGCGCAGGCTGCGACGATCCATTTTGGCCACAAAAGGCGCAGAAGTCACAAAATCGATCACCGTCTTTTTGCGCCTTTTTGTGGCCATCCCCTCCGCGGTTTTGGCTTCGGTCGCAGCTGTGCCGCGCCGGGTGTTTCGTGGTTCTTCACTCCGATCGCCGACGCCTTGGTTCCATCTCCGATTCTTCCGTGTATTCCGTGTGTTCCGTGGGCAACTCCGGATCGAACGATCCCGCCCGATTCCGCTTTTCGTGTATTTCGGGTGTTTCGTGGTTACTTCAATGACTCCAGGAATCGTTCCAGATTTTCCGCTGCGATCATCCGCATTTTTGCCTCAGTGATTTCCGCCGTATCCAATTTCGCCCGCGCGGCCGCCGTGATCAGCAACGGCGTGTGGGAGGCAAAGGCCAGTTGCCGCACCGGCACTTTCGCCAGCAAATGCGGAATCGTATCATGCCATTCGGCAAACGACAGGTCGCCGAGCAACTGCGGATATTTCGGCGCCAGCAGCAGAAGCTC
>DAITQE010000117.1:0-7643 GCA_036833235.1 Opitutus sp. | reverse complement strand
AAGCTCACTCCGCAACAGCCCGCTCGCCAACACCGGTCGATCCGGGTGGCGCCGCAACCATTGCTCGAGTTCCGTCACCGGCACGGCCTTCAGCGTCATCGCATGAAACTCATGGCGCTCATCGATCAGCCGCATCTGCACGATCAAGCGCAGCTTCCGCGCCGCAGTTTCGTCGCTCAGTTCGTCCATGGCTCCCGCGCCCAGCCGATAGCCGTGATAGTTGGGCAACAGCCGGACACCCCGGACGCGCGGATCATCAGCCGCGTCTGCCAGCGTCTCGCGCCAGTTGGCGAGCGCGGGATTGATCACCGGCACCGGCTCGAGACCTCGCAGGCCGCGCGTCGCGCGCAACAAGGCACGGTTGGCTGGACCTGGTTCGGGCGCGAACACCGCATCGAGCGGCGACACCAACGCGCGCCGAATGCCGTGACGCCCGAGTTGCGCCGCGAGCGAGCGCGGCGTGTGCGCATCGCAATAAGCAAACGGCCAGCGGCCGACCCAGGTGTTGGCATCGAAATAGTTCATGGCAGTCGGAGCAGCCTACGCGCATTCTCGTACAGGATTTTCCGCTGCGTCACCGCATCCAGGCACGAGCCCGTGATGCGTGCCAGCGCCACCGCAAAATCGCGAATCGGTACGTCCGAGCCGTACAGCACGCGTTCCGCGCCCAACTGCTCGACCGCGTATTCAATGATGCCCGCTTCCGGAGCCGCGCCCGATGTATCGACGACGACATTAGCGCAGGCTTTCACCGCGAGCACACCCCGCACGCCGCAGCCCGTTAGATGCGCCATAATGATTCTCACCGACGGAAAATTTTGCGCCAGCATCGCGACGTCCTCGGGATCGGTATGAAAACTCCGTTCGCGAATCTTCGTCATGCTCCACGCGTGCTGCAGCACAACCAGACCGTGCCGTTCCGCTGCTTCCATCACCGGTCGCATGCAGGCGTCACGCGCGTTGTTGGCGATTTCCAATTTGATGCCACGAAAACCGCGGGCAACGCAGCGCTCCACTTCACGCCGCACCACACGCTCGCCGAGCGTCGGATTCAAATAGCAAAAACCAGTCACGTAGCCCGGATACGCCGCCATCAGCCACGCCGTCTCGTTGTTCGTCAGCCGCACCTGCGCCTCGGTCGGTGAACGGCCAAAGGCGAGCACGTCACCGAGCACCACGATGTGCTCGATCCCATGCGCCTTGGCTCGCGCGATCAGCCGGCGCGCCTCTGCCTGGCCTCGGCCATCCTGCCGCAAGATGGGATGCGTATGCACATCGATCGCTCGCATGAATTTTCAGTGGGTTTTCACTTGGCTTTGTTCGATGGGGCGCAGCGATATAGTCCTGACAAGTCGCCCGGGTGCGAATCCAAAGCTGCTGAAACGTCATGAAAACGCTGCCCCGAACCAATCAGGAAATTGAACTCCTTCTTTCCGCACCGCCCGCTGGCGTCATCGCTGCCGTCCGCGATCTGCCAGGTGATTTCATGATCCTCGGTGTTGGCGGCAAAATGGGCACGACGACCGCCGTAATGCTGCGCCGCGCGCTCGACGCCGCCGGTCGCAAGAGTGCAATCGTGACCGGTGTTTCCCGTTTTAACCGCGCTGACGCCAGAACCGAACTCGATCACCTCGGCGTACGCACGCTTCCGTGCGATCTCGGTGACGCCGCACAGGTCGCCGCTTTGCCGGCCGCGCCAAACGTGCTCTATCTGGCGGGTCAGAAATTCGGCACCGACAGCGCACCCGAACTCACCTGGATTCAGAATACCTACCTGCCCGCTCTCGTTGCGCAACGGTTTCGCGACTCGCGTATCGTCGTGTTCTCCACCGGTTGCGTTTATCCGTTCGTACCTACGACCGGACCCGGCGCCAGCGAACGCGACCCACTCGCATTCATCGGCGAATACGCCAGCACGTGCGTCGGTCGCGAACGGGTCTTCACGCATTTTTCGAAACAGTTAGGCACGCCCCTGCTCATGTTCCGCCTCAACTACGCCGTCGAATTCCGATACGGCGTGCTCGTCGACATCGCGCAGAAGGTCCACCGCGGCGAACCCGTCGACATTACCATGGGCTGGTTGAACTGCATCTGGCAGGGCGACGCCTGCGCACGCGCCATCCAGTGTCTCGCTCACGTCGCCAACCCGCCGCGTATCCTAAATATCACCGGTGCGGACAAACTCAGCGTCCGCGCACTCGCCGAAGAATTTGGCCGCCGTCTCGGTCGCACGCCGATTATCATCGGTCAGGAAGCGCCAACGGCCTGGCTCGCCGATGCCAGCGAATCGTTCGAGCTTTTCGGTCCCGCCGAAACTCCGCTCCCACGTATGCTCGAACTCGTGGCCGAGTACGTGCGCGCCGGCGGACGCCTGCTCGGCAAACCCACTCATTTCGAAGCCCGCACGGGAAATTTCTAGCATGAACCTTCGCGCTCACCTGCTCGCCGGCCAGGTCATTCCCGCGCATCCGCTCGCGCTCGACCGTCAGCGACGCTTTTCCGAAAAACATCAGCGGGCACTCACACGATACTACATTGCCGCTGGAGCAGGTGGACTTGCGGTCGGCGTGCATTCGACCCAATTCGAAATTCGCGATCCACGCCACGGCCTGTTCCGCCCGGTGCTCGAACTCGCGGCCGAAACCGTCACGAGCGAACTGCGCAATGAACCTCGCGCTCTCGCACTGATCGCCGGAGTCTGCGGTCAAACGCCCCAGGCGATTACGGAGGCAGAGCTCGCACGCTCACTGGGGTACCATGCCGGACTCGTCAGCATGGCGGCGTATAAACAGGAGTCAGAGGACGTGATTCTCGCGCACGTCGCAACCGTGGCTGAAACGATTCCTGTAATTGGTTTCTACCTGCAGCCGGCCGTCGGCGGTCGGATTTTCAGTTATGCATTCTGGCGGCGCTTCGCCGAGATTCCCAATGTGGTGGCGATCAAGATCGCTCCGTTCAACCGCTATCAAACGATCGATGTCGTGCGCGCCGTGGCGGCTTCGGGTCGCAACGACCTTGCGCTCTACACCGGTAACGACGACATGATTGTTTCCGATCTCCTCACCCCGTTCACCTTCAAACTCGATGATCAGACGGTCACCCGCCGCATCGTCGGCGGATTGCTCGGACACTGGGGTGTCTGGACCCGCGGAGCGGTACACCTTTTCCACGAAGCCCAACATGCCGCAGAATTCTCCGCTATTCCCGCCGCCTGGCTCGGACGCGCCATCGCCGTCACCGACATGAACGCCGCGGTCTTTGATGCCGCGAATCAGTTTCACGGCTGCATTCCCGGCATCCTCGAAATACTGCGCCGGCAGGGGCTGGTTGAATCAGCCCATTGTTTGAACCTTGCCGAAGTCTTGTCGCCCGGTCAGGCCGAGGAACTCGACCGCGTCAGCGCCGCGTATCCAGATCTCATTGACGACGCTTTCGTGGCCGAGCACCGTGACCACTGGTTGCGTTGAACGTCGTCCGCGAATCACGCAAATGCCTCCGAATAATCCATACTCGTTTTTCAATTCGCGCCATTCGCTTGATTAGCGGGAGTTCCTATGTCTGAAACTCATTTACCGCAAACCTGCGAGGAACTCCTCGCGCAGATGGTCTCCTTCGAGACGGTGAATCCCGAGTTCAACGGCCCGGTCGGCGGCGAAGCCCGGCTGGCCGCGCACCTGGAACGGCTCGCGCGCGCCTGGGGTTTGCAGACCCGCCGCTGTTCCGCCGGCGGGGAAGCTTTCAATCTTCTGATCACGACCAAAGTCGATCCCGCCGCCGAGTGGCTGCTCTTCGAAAGTCATCTGGACACCGTGAGCATCGAGGGCATGACGGTCCCGCCATGCACGCTCACCGTCGCTGGCGATCGACTCCACGGCCGCGGCGCGTGTGATACCAAGGGCTCCGGCGCGGCCATGCTGTGGGCGTTAAAATCCTACGCGCAGCAAGCGCATCGACCGCGCAACGCCGGGCTTGTTTTCACGGTTGACGAAGAGGCGCGCATGATCGGCGCTCAGGCGTTTGGGGCCGGTGAACTGCAAGAATTCCTGCCGCGATTGCGCGGCTTCATCGTTGGTGAACCCACCCAACTGCGGCCGGTCGTCGCGCACAACGGCGCCTTGCGCTGGCGAACAATCACCCGAGGCGTTGCCGCTCACTCGGCAGATCCAACGAAAGGCCGCTCTGCGATTAGCGCGATGATGCGGATCGTCGATGCGCTCGAACAGCGCTTCGTGCCACTCGCCAATCGAGAGTTCCCCCTGACGGGTCGCGCCGCCGCGAGTATTAACGTGATTCGGGGCGGCACAGCCGTAAACGTCATTCCCGACTACTGTGAAATCGTCTGCGACCGCCGCCTCGTGCCAGGCGAAACCGTCGCGCAGGTGATCGCGGAGCGCGACGCCGCTCTTTCCGGACTACCGGTTGAACACGATGGCGAATTTCTCGCACCGCCACTTGCGCCCGGGAGTTCCGCCGTATTGCACACGTGGATGCAACCCGCCTTCGCCGCCAATGGAATTGACGGCTCCGCCGTGGGGGTTCCGTACGCGACGAACGCCAGCCACTACGCCGCTGCCGGTGCATCCGTGCTCGTGCTCGGTCCCGGTGACATCGCCCAGGCGCACACCCGCGACGAATGGCTGGAACGGACCGCGCTGGCCCAGGCGGAGAATCTTTACGGCGCTCTCATGCGGCTGCCGGTGCGATAATGTTTGCTCTCGCCATGTCTCTCGCTGTTTCCGCAGCGCTTCTCGTTTTGATCGCCATCTGCATAAAAGTCATCTCTCACCAACCAACCATCCGACGCTTACGCGTTCGCCGAATGGCAGTTCGGCGCGGGTCGCGGATGCCAGCACATGATTTTTCTCACATCAGGTACCGGCATGGGCGCCGGCATCATCCTCAATGGCCGCCTCTACGCTGCTGATCGACATCTTGAATCCCCAGCGAATTATCCTCGGTGGCTTTTATCCGCACTGTCGTAAACTGCTTGAGCCTTCAATGAACGAAAGCTTGTTCCGCGAAGCGCTGCCTCACTCGCTCGCGGCGTGCAGTATTTTGCCAGCGGAATTGGGCGCCACCATCGGCAGTTACGGCGCTATCGCTTTCGCCCTTCACGCCGCTAACAGGATTTGATCAGCCAATTCGCTTCTCTCCCGTTTTTCCGGCGTCGAGGCAGGCGCGTTTCACCGCGAGTACGTTTTCGACCGGGGTGCCGAACGGGATGACGGCTGTTCCCATAATGAATCCAGGCAGATCCTTGCCGCGTGCGACCTCGCGACAGGCAACCTCATAGATCTGCTCAGGCGTCGAGGTCTCAATCAGGCGCGGTGAGATATTTCGCCGAAACGCCCTTCCGGCGCTTTGCGCGATCGAAGCCCATTCGTCGAAGTCGCAGGTAAAATCACAGAGAAGATTGTTGCCGCCCGACCGGGTGAGGATCTCAGCGATCGGATTCGTGTTGCCACCGATGATAAGCGGGACATCGCGAACGCCCTGCGCCATGGCCCACGCCATGAAATCCTGGGTCGTGGGAAGGACGAACTCCTCGTACATCGCTGGCGACAACAACTCCGGCGACGCTTGCGAATCAAAAATAATCAGCTCTGCGCCGGCGTCGATGTACGCCTTGGAAAACTCCTTGATGATGCGCCCGCAATAACTCAGGCAGCTCCGCACCCAGTCGGGATCATCTAGGCAGGCGATGAAAATCGCTTCCGCCCCAACCAGGGAAATCGCGAGTGAGAACGGACCGGAAACAGCACCGCGCAACCAAAAATCATCGCCCAGTGCTCGACGCACATTGCGCGCCGCGGCTATGTTCACCGGCATGCGCCCGTCCTTAAGCGGATTGGGCAGTTTCGCCTGGATGAGGTCGTCGCCCACATGAACAATGTGGTTTCCCGGCTTGATGCCCGGAATGCTCGTGTCGTTACCCTCGTAAAAAGAAACTGTGCAACCGACCGCCTCGGCCTCGAGATTGTACACGTCGACTCCGACCGCGAGAGCATCGGGTCCGATGGCCTCGAATTCGGCGAGCAGCGCACGCGTCAGCAAATCGGGGTCACGTGATATGGCCGAGGGCGTTGATCCGATGAACGACGCCTTGTGCTCATAGATCGCTGGAAGGAACAATGGCACGCCGCGCGGCTCGCCACAGCGAAGGACGTTTTCAATCTCGGTGCGAGTCACCGTCGGATGCGAACTGGAAGCCATGCGCGTTGGCGGGGTCTCATAAGTCTAGCACGGCCGGCTCGCTTAATCTTGGCGCATCGAGCTTGCCGACATTGGCAGATCGGGCAGCAATGCGCTTGCGCCCGCCATGAAAGTATCCGCCCCGATTTCCGTCGCTCTACCCGACTACGGCATTCTCTTCGCCGAAAGCGTGCACGCGGCCGATTTCCGCATGACGGAACGGATGGACCCGTACCATAAATTGATTTACGTGCTCGCCGGCAGCGTGGCGGTTCGGGAAAAACGGCGCGGGGTGCCCGTCGTTGCCGGCGCCGGATCAATGCTGATCGTTCCTCGTGGCGTCTCTCACCGGATCGACGATGAGCAGCCGTCAATTCTCCTACTGCTGTGTATCGAAGAGGCATTCTTCCGTCAGGACCCCGATCTCAACCGGCTGTGGTTTACGCTCACCCGCGTTCCGAATCACTGTCTGAGGTTGAGCCGCCCGACCCGGCAGCAGTTGGAATCAATGTGGCGGCGTGCGATGGTTGAAAAGCAGCACGCGCGGGTCGGCGGGCTCGTCGCGATTCGTAGCATCGCAGCGCAGACGCTTGTCCTCCTGGCCCGGCTGCCCGGCGACAGCGCTGGCACGACGGCGATCGAGCGGGTCACCGCGATCAAGAGAGAAATCGAAGAAACGTTCTATGAGCCGTGGGACCTGGATCGCGCCGCGTTGCGTGCTGGATTGTCGCGACGGCGTTTCACAGAGCTGTTTCGAACAGCGGCTGGAGAAACGTTTTGGGATTTCCTCAATGAGCGACGGCTGACTCACGCTGCTCATCTGTTACGCAGCGGCGAAAATTCCGTGCTCGGAGTGATGTTTGCTGCCGGCTTCAACGATCTCTCTCATTTCTATCGTCAGTTCCGCGAGCGCTTCGGCAAACCACCAAAGCAATGGCGCGAAAAAAACAGCTGACCGCTCTCGCGCGGACAGGAAGATCGCGGCGTAGGCTGCGAGCTCGCTCGCGCTGAACGAACGCCCGCAAGCAGGCAGCCGACAACCTACCGCTGACCTTGTGGGCGGGATGCCCTCATTTAATTCAACCGGCGAACCTTTGTCGCAAGCTGCGACGATTTCACCGCGTCGTTCTCGTTCTTCGTTCTCTTTCTCGTTCTCTCGATCCGGCGAGAACGAGTACGATTACGGGAACGAGAACGATTCGATCGCTCCCTTTGCCTGCAACTCTGCCGCGGCACGAATTACTCGGGCGAACCCGCACCGCCATCATTTCACCGGCCGCTTTTTCCAGTAGTTCGCCAGAATCGAACCCGAGATATTCATCCATGGACTAAAGATCGCGGCCGCGAGACCAACCGTGGCGAGTTTCCCCATCGCACCTGCGAGTCCCGAGGCCATCCCGCCATTCTGCAGGCCCACCTCGATCGCCACGGTGCGACACGACGCGCGGTCC
>DAITQE010000116.1:0-8378 GCA_036833235.1 Opitutus sp. | reverse complement strand
AATCCGAAAATACGTTCCGGCTGAAGCCGGGAACTACGAACTGCGCCGCACGACGATTCACGCGCGCGGCCGAAGCACGCGTCTCCCAAGTCTTGATACGCAACCCAACGAACACTGCGCTTAGAGTTCCGTGTACTTGTCCGCACGCCCGCGCGATTTCTCAACCGGGTACTTTTTAGCGTTCGCTGTCATCTTCACCTGGATAGAGCTCGCGACGTCCAAGCCGGTGGCGTTCGCAAATTCCAAGGCATAGATGACGATGTCGGCGAGTTCCTCCGCGATCATCGCGCGCTTCACGGGATCTTCCGCGACGCTGCGCGATGCATCCGGCGTGACCCAAAGAAAATGCTCCATGAGTTCAGCTGCCTCGGCTGCGAGCGCCATGCTCAGGTTCTTTGGCGCGTGAAACTGCTCCCAATCGCGTTCACGGGCGAAGGCGAGCACACCTGACTTCAGCTGCTCAATCGTAGTAACGGCATCGTTCATCGCCCGAGGCTGGGGGACAGCACAGCGTCACGCAATCTTCACCGTCACAAAAAAATTCTTACTTGGCACAGCGGCTGCAATATGCAGCGTGAATTTCGTTCCAATGACCGTTCAGCAAAAACATCTCCGCGGCTCCGCCGGCACTTCGATTACGAAGGCCGTCGTTTGCTTTTGCCGCGCCCAGATGCGTCCGGTCTCCCATTGGAGCAAACAGCAGCAGACCGGCTCGGGCTATCAGGCCTAAACCCTCCGTTTAACGGAAAAACGTTTAGAAAAAACCTGAAGCCCGGCGGTCCCAGACCCCCGAGGCTCATTTTTCATTTTCAATATTTTCCATCTTCCCATGCATACGATCATCCATCCCAGCAGTCCTGTTCGAGCCCGCCGCAAAACGGAATCGTCATCTACGATGTCACACTTCCGTCAGCCGAGCTACGATTGCCGCGAGCATCCGGATTCCGTTGTCCTCACGGTTTACGTTCCGGGCGTTGACGCCGCCGGAGTGGAAATCGAAGCGTGCGGTCCCGACCTATCGGTGACCGCACGTAAGATCCACTTCGTGCGCGTGAACTGGCAGGCGTTGCATTTGGAAACCGCACAACGCGATTACCAACTGCGGCTCCGGCTTGGCCACGGCATCAACTACGCGGAACTGCACGCTGAGATTCAGCATGGCGTGCTCACCGTCGTCTTGCCGAAGCGCCAGACTGCGGAGGAAAGCCTTCCCGCGCGGCGTGTAGCGTGACGCCAGATGGAGCGCGTCGGGTCAACCCCGCGCTCCACTCTTGGCGACAAAAAAACCGTAAAAAAAGCAGCCGAAAAACCAGCGTATTTTTCCTCTCAGGTTTTTGGCACCTTGTTCCGAAGTATTGGTCAACACCCCACGTCATGCATCTGCCTCCTCCCATGGATCATCAGACGCCGGCGAACGCTCCGGCTATAGTGCGCGTCCTCGCGCGCGAAGATGTCGTATGGAATCGGCCGGTGTTCAAGGCGCCTCCGCTCGAAATCGTTCCGCCGATTGGTGATATATCGGAATTGGTTTTAGCGATCCGCCGGCCCGACGCACTCGGTAACTGAGCCGTCTGGACAATTGTTTTAAACAGCCTTCGCGGCGGTCCACCGACCGCCGCTTTTTTTCAAAGGACAAAGCGAGGCTCTCCGATTCTGCAGCCGCTTCAGTTGAACCCCAGAGGCACAGAGCAGAAAATCGAGCAAAGGGGCTTCCGCCCTAAAGGTGAATCGCCTTGGGCAGGATATATTCCAGCCAGTGGTTTTCTCTGTGTCTCTGTGATTCAATCCCAACTGCGGAATCTAGGGTTATCGTTCTGGAACGATCCACGTCACGCGCGAACCACCGCCGGGCGCCTGGGCAAGTAGCTCCGTCATGTTCTCCATCAGCGGTGCCGCAATTTCTTCGAATTGCCACGGCGGATTGACAATCACGAGTCCGCAGCCGCGCATCTTTACCAGCGAAGTTTCGCCCGCGATCATCAGCTCCAACGCGAGCGTGGGAGGCAGGGCAATCGCGACCAGCTCATCAATGAAGCGGTCGATTCGCGCGCGTTCAGTTAACGGATACCAGATTGCGAACACTCCGCCGGGCAGTCGGCTGAGGCCTTCCTTCAGCGCCGCCACGATCCGCGCGAACTCATCTTGCTCTTCAAAGGGCGGATCGATCAGGACGAGCGCTCGTCGCTCCAAAGGTGGCAGCATGGCCCGCAACGCGACGTAACCGTCCATCTGATGCACGGTGGTACGGGGCGAGAAACAAAATTCGGCGGCGAGACTCGCGAACTCGTCCGGCTGTTTTTCACAGAGCGCCAGTCGATCCTGCGGCCGGGCGAGCAAACGCACGATCGACGGCGAACCCGGGTAAAAATGCGGCAATGCGTCGCGGTTGCCACGGTCGTGATCGAATTGTCGGGCAATCGAAATAAATTCTTCCAACTCGCTGCGGAGTGTTGATTGCGCCCACACGCGTCCGACGCCCTCGGGCCATTCAGGTTTTCGTGCGAGCGATTCACCGCGGGTCGCGACCGCAAGATCGTAGGTTCCTCGCCCCGCGTGCGTGTCGAGGTATAGAAAACCTTTTTCCTTTTTTTGCAGCGCGCGTACGAGTTGCACGAGAACGGCATGCTTCATCACGTCGGCAAAATTGCCGGCGTGGTACTGATGACGATAATTCATCGCAACGCGCGATTCTGATTCTTCTCGACGGACTAAAGCGAAGCGACCGGCACCTTCACGACAGTTTTCCGCACGATCACCGGCCCTGCTTTGCCACAGAGCCCCGGCATGTGAACGTCCGCCGGAAAAAACACCGCCACGTCTCCTGCGCCCACGCGTAAAGCAGAGGCTTCGGGAATTTCCTCATAGATGATGAAATCGCGATCCGCGTTATAGGGCCGACGAACGGTCGTAGAGGCAATGTCGGCAACTTCCATCCATTCGTGTCCCTCAAACACAACTTGAACGTCGATATATTTCCGGTGCGATTCGAAGAAACCGTCCGCCCGAACTTTCGTGCGATAAACTTGTTCAAGCGCGAAAACGCCTCCACCAAGTTCGATCCGCTGACTTTCGCCAACCGCGATGCCACGAATCCGTACCGCCGCAGATGAACCTTCGCGGAACAGGTCGCCAAGGTAATCGAACGCCGCTGCAAAGGCCAACGGCGATGCTGTTTGGGCGCGAGCCGTTGCCATCGAACCAAAAATAGCCATGCAGCCATCCTCCCTAGCGCGCATCTGCTGGCAAGCGCTGAAACGAGTGTTGCAGCCACTTGTGCGAAAGATTCACTCGCGATCGATGAAAAATTTCTCAGCCCTGCTCGCCATCATTTTGATGGCAACCCCCGCGGTGCTCAGCGCCGCTGCGTTCGAAGGCAAAGTTCAGATGACGATGACTGACGCAAAAGGCCGCAGCGTGCCCATGGAGCTCTGGGTCAAGGACGGGTTTGTGCGAGCAGAAATGGACACGGGCAAAGGTGAGAAGATGGCGATGATCACCGATGAGAAAAAACAGGAGATGATCACGCTCATGCCTGGGCAGAACATGTACATGACGATCGATCTCAAGGGAGTGGCCGAACGCGTCGCGAAATCGAGTAACGAGGGCTCGTTCGAGAAGACCGGCGAAACCCAAAAAATCCTCGGCTACACGTGCACGAAATACATTTTCAAGTCGAAGGATGGCACCAGTGAGATCTGGGCCACCGAGGACCTGGGCAAATTTGTCGGCACGGGATTATTCGGCGGCGGACGCATGGGAGGCAAACGCAGTGCCGCTTCCATTCCCGCATGGCAAAAGGCGCTGATGGAAAAAGATTTGTTCACCCTCCGCGTGGTCTCGCTGAATCCAAAGGGCAAAAAACAGTTTCGGTTGGACGTCGTGAAAATCGAAAAAGGTCCCCAGGCAGACGCCCTTTTTGCTCCCCCTCCGGGCGCGCAAAAATTCAGTTTTGGCGGGATGATGAAGGGGCTCGGCCTGCCCGGGATGAAGCGCTGAACGCCGCGAACCTGCGTTCGAAACAAGTGAGTACCGCGAGCGCTCGCGTGCTCACCTGACAAGCTTATCTGGTGTCTCCAGCCTGTGGCGACGTCTCTCACCCGAATATTCTCAGACCTGCATTATGGCGATCGTGCGAGCGCGCTGACCTCGTTGGGGGCGATCGAGCCCCTATTCGAAGGTGCCGCGAATATTATCCTAAATGGTGATACGCTCGATACTCGCCCAAGTCTCAATCCTGCCGCCACGCTTGAGCTGCGAACAGAGGTTCAGGAGTTTTTTAGGCACCACGCGGCGGCAACAACCTGGCTGACCGGCAATCACGATCCGGATATTTCGAGTGAACACGCGGTGGAACTCGCCGGACGAACGGTATTCGTGACGCACGGTGATGTTTTATTCGAGGAATTGGTCCCATGGAGCCGCGATGCGGCGGTGCTTCGGAAGCGTGTCGCAGACGAACTAGCCGCGTTGAGTCCGAAGGCGCATATGGAACTGGATGAACTCCTGCCAGCGTATCGCAGAGCCGCAGCATCGGTTCCGCAACGGCACCAATCTGAACGGAACCGGTTGCTCTACGCAGTCCGCTTTGCTGCAGACACATTCTGGCCGCCAATGCGGATTCTACGTGTGCTGCGTGCGCGGCGCGAGGCACCTGCTCGCGCCGCGGCGCTGTTGGCGCGCCATAAATTGCCCGCAAAGTTTTTCGTCATGGGCCACACACATCGGCTCGGCGTGACCACGACCACCAACGGTTTAGTCGTGGTCAACACCGGAGCATTTTGCCCTCCTTGCGCTGGTGGGGTTGTCGACGTCACCGCAGACCGGCTCGTGTTGCGCTCGGTTAAACGCAGCCGCGGGTCGTATCGGTTTGGCCGGATACTTGCGGAGTTTGAACTCGCAGACACGGTTGCCGCGAAGAGACTGCGCGTATGAGCATCGAGTTCGGTTGGTGGAACAAAGATCCCGCACAGGGCAAATATCAGGTTAGTGCCATCGTTCACGGTGGTAACATCGAATGGACGCGCCATCAGGGTCACCACACGCCTTGGGAACCGCACACTCCGAACGACGAGGACCGTGCGCGTCTGATCTATGAAGCGGAGAAACGCGTTCCCCGCCGTCTGATCACGCAAAAGCAATTTGAAGAGATCAAAAGGCTCAGCGAAAACACGGGCCCAGGGGCGATCGCAGGTCGGAGTTCCCGCCCGCCAGGCCCTGAAGCCTGAGTCGACGCCGGCGCGGCAGCTCGCCCGCTAACTAACGCAACGAACTCGCGTTCAGCAAACGCGGATTAAGGCAGGGCCGGCACTCAGTGCGTCGGCAGCTGCTGAACTAGCGACCAGATCAGTCTAAACGCCGAACAATAATCCTGCGGCGATTCGGCAATACGCCGGGTTACCTCTGCGGGAGCCAACCAATCGCCACCATCGATCTCCTCAGCGTTAAGGACGAAAGGACCGTTCGAGGTCAGCCGGTAAACCCAACAATATTCCCAACCGGTTTCTTCGCACGCTTCCACTCGAACCCACCGAAGCGGAGGCTGAGTCACAGAAAGCCCGAGTTCTTCCTGCAACTCGCGGATCGCAGCGGCATCATAGTCTTCTCCCGCATCCAAGTGCCCGGAGCACGAGGAATCCCACAGCCCCGGACACGTGTCTTTCTTCATCGAGCGCTTCTGCAGGAAGAGCCGGCAGTGATCATCGAATACCAGCACGTGCACGGCCCGGTGCAACCAGGCGTTGGCGTGAACCTCACTCCGGAGGGCGCGCCTGACCGGCTCATCGCGCTCGTTTACGACATCAAAGTATTCGTCGGCCATGCGCTGACTTTACATTGGTATTCATTCGTGTCCATTCGTGTCTCTTTAAACCCTATTCCTATGCCGAAAATCGACGTCAGCAAGGTTGCTGAGATCCTGAAGAAAAACCAAATCGACCCTGCCGTCCTGCGTCGGGTGATGGAGGAGATGAATCTAGTGGTCCAGCCTGAGCCCGGCGACGAAGACAAACCGCCGGCAGCTAAGAAACAGTTCGTGATCTTGATCTCCGATCCCGAGGAGCGATTCCCCAAATTCGATTTCGCCGGCTGGGTGCTTCAAATTCCGGAAGACGAAAGCCCCGCGACGACTCAAGAACGGATTTTCCGAAGCGCGTATGACTATAACACGACTCGCAAAGGCCGGCTTTACCCGGCAAAAACCATCGGTGAGGCGCTCGAGAACATCCCGGCCAAACACTTCAAAGAAACAGAAGTTTGGGTAAAGACGAAGACGCCGGTCTTGGTTCTAAAGACGGACAACGAAATTCCGAAGGCTAAATAGTCAGCGAGCAGACCGAAAATTTTCCCTTCCCGCGTTTTGAATTGCCGCGGTAGGTTGCGCGCTCGCCGCGCAACATGTCCCTGCTTCGCGGACGAAATTTGACGCCCGAACGTTGAGCGGCAAGCGCGCAACCAGCCGCCATGGACATCCTCAGGGTTCCAAGCCAAATCGTGCCGGTTCGAAACCGCGTGCCTTCATCGCACGGACCAATGCCTTCATATCGAGCTGCGCCCCCGGTTTGATCTCGTTCTCGTGAAACCATCCTTGGTTCATCTCGAGTGCGAGCGAAAGCTCGCTGCTGCGTGAACTCACAGTGGTCTCATCGAACGGCTGCATCGGGTAAATCTCCTTGAGTCTGCCGCTCGCGTCAAAGTATCCGATATCGAGCGGCGTCGGAGTATTGTGCATCCAAAAACTCATCCGCTGTGGCCGATTAAAAACGAACAGCATCCCTTCATCGCGGCCGAGGTCTTTCCGTCCCATGAGACCCACGGTCATCTCGTTCTCATTCACGGCGAGTTGCAGGCGAACAAGCTTGTTGCCCACTTTAATCTCGAACCGATCCGCCACGGTCTTGGGCGTTGGATTCGATGGGACCTCGCGATCGCAACCCGTCATGCACAACGCCACCAATGTGCCAAGAACGAGGAGCGACCGCCACGAGCGCCGAGAAACCGGATTTGCGTTTTTCACAGCCACGACGGCTAATGGCCGACAACTCTCGACTCAATCTCAACGTGGCTACCGTAATCCATCCACCGCTTCTGTTCGCCGACACGACAACCAGCCCGGACCAGCTTTATTTCAGTCGCGTCGACGTGCATGATCCGTTCATCGCCTTCGGCTCCGGCCAGCGGCGGATCACCGTACAAAGCGCGCTTGAGTTCGGTCGCGTGAAGAAAGCCGGCACGTTTGATGACGTGCTATCGCTCGAAACGTGGCGTGAACGAGCTCGGAAACGCTGGCCGCGGCGAAATGTGGGGACGGCCGAGATCATTGCCGAACTCGCTCGAAGCTATCGTGCACATGGTTTTCGGGTCTCTGACGATTTTCCAGCAGCGCTCTTCGTGAAGCTGCGGTCGCTGGGCGTACGACTCGAGCTCGCCGACGGCCCGCTATTTCCGGAACGCGAGATAAAATCCGCCAAGGAAGCGGCTTCAATTCGTGAAGGGAATCGGTTGTGCGCGATCGGCTATGTCGTGGCCGAACAAATACTACGCTCCAGCTCAATTCGCAGCCGCGAACTCATCTACGCGGGAACGCCGCTCACCTCTGAACGTCTTCGCTTCGCGATCGAATCCGCCATCATGGCCGAAGGCGGTTACGCGGGCGGCTCCACCATTGTCGCGGGCGGAGATCAGGCGTGCGATCCGCATAATCGCGGCTCCGGTCCGCTTCGACCCAACGAACTCATCATCATCGATATTTTTCCACGCGTCGCGAAATTGGGGTACTACGGCGATATGACCCGCACGTATTTGCGCGGACGTGCAAGCGACGAACAACGTCGGTTGGTCACGGCCGTTCGAGAGGCACAGCTTTCGGCTCTCAGCCTGATTCGCGCAGGGGTGGATGGTCGCGCGGTACATCAATGTGTGGTCGATTCATTCACGACGGCTGGATTCGAAACACGACGGACCAACGCGGGGTCCGTGGGCTTTTTTCACGGCACTGGGCACGGTCTTGGACTCGCCGTTCACGAGATGCCACGCCTGGGCGGCGTCGTGTCTATGACCTTAAAAAAAGGCGCGGTCGTCACCGTCGAGCCTGGCCTTTACTATCCCGGCTTAGGCGGCTGCCGTTTTGAAGATGTCGTTCAGGTCACCAACCGCGCGCCGCGGATGCTCTCGAATCATCCGCACGAGTGGGAACTGCCGTGAGGCAACGCGGAGTAGCGAGCACCGAGGAGCGAGCATATGATCACTGTTACGCTCAGGCGTCTGCGTCTACTCGTCCGACGCTCTTTTCTACTCGCTACCCACTACTCGCTACTCCGTCCGCCATCCACGGTCTTTCGTTTTGATGGCGCAATCCGTTACGTGGTAGGCCGCGAGCTTGC
>DAITQE010000115.1:0-8429 GCA_036833235.1 Opitutus sp. | reverse complement strand
CCGCTTATCCGTTCACGACGCTGCATCCGCAAATTGGTGTAATCGAGTATGGGGACGAGGTGAAGGGTCACCGGCGGTTATTGCTGGCGGATGTTCCGGGACTGATTGAAGGCGCGAGTGAAAACCGCGGCTTGGGCCACCGTTTTCTGCGTCACATCGAGCGATGTGCGCTGCTGCTGATCCTCGTGGACATGGCGGGCACGGATGCGCGCGATCCGCGGGATGATTACAAGCACCTGTTGGCAGAACTGGAGTTGTACGACAAAGCGTTGCTGAAGAGGCCGCGCATCGTGGCGGCTAACAAAATGGATAGGCCGGAGGCGAAAGCGTTGCTGGCGAAATTCAAGCGACGGTATCGCTCGGCGGACGTGCTGGAGATTTCGTGCCTGACTGGCGATGGCGTTGAGCAGCTGAAAAAAGAGTTGTTAAAACGGGTCACTGCTTTACGCGGTCGAGAAAAGGTGTCGCGTCGCGCCGCTGAGTAATTCAATTTTAGGAAAATGGCTTCGGTAAACCGCTCTTTGTTAATGCGCGCCAACCGCCTGCTCGGCGCGAGCCTGGTCGAGGCGAACCTGGTCAAAATCGAGGATCTCGAAAAAGCGAATGAACGATTGCTCGGGATGACCGAGGCTGACGCGCTTCGCCAAAGCACGGTGCTCGGGATTCTGGCGTATGAGCTGAAAGTGCTGCGGGAAGAGGATGTGCTGCAGCATGTGTGCGACAATGACGGGATCGGGTTGGTCGATTTTCGCCACTATGAATTTCCGGAGGATCTCAAGAAAACGCTCGATCTCAGCGCCTGCTGGTCAACGTGGTCGGTGCCGTTCGATCGCGAAGAGGATTTTCATTTTATTGCCACGGCTTACTACATGAGCCCGGCGGTGCGGACGTATTGGGAAAAGCAGTGCAATGGGCCGATCCTGTGGTTCGGCACCACGTTGGAGGCGATTGCGGACCACCTGGAAAAGTTGGAGACCGAACGCCAGAACTCTCCGGCTCAGCCTGTGCCGCATCCCGCCTAATTTTTTTTGGATGTCTTCGCCGCTCTTGCGGACAGCGGGGACGAACGCAGCTCACTCACTCTTTCGTATTTAAAAAAAAGCGATGGCACTCGGTAAAATTCAATCGCAGATCGTGGGTCAATTGGTGACGATGCAGCGGCTCA
The DNA here is from genome assembly GCA_036833235.1 of Opitutus sp. Lineage (GTDB taxonomy): Bacteria > Verrucomicrobiota > Verrucomicrobiia > Opitutales > Opitutaceae > Opitutus. Next base: position 7,264 of record DAITQE010000115.1, on the reverse strand, counting down.
GCGCCGAGCAACGAGACAAAATCGCCGCTCTCCCGGGAGAGCCAACCGGCGAGGCGTTGGACAAGTTATTGGCGGAGGAATATCGCATCACGCCGTTTCAGCTGCTCGTGGCGAAAGGCAGGGCGTTGGGACTGGCGCCATACAACGTGGCCCGCTACCATCTTTCTGCGGCGACGTTCGAACGGGTGCCACAGGAGTTTTGTCAGCAGAACCTGGTGCTCCCCGTCGGCCAGGTGGGTGAGTTCTTGTTGGTCGTGGTGGGAAATCCTTTCGAAGTTGCGATTCCCATTAAGATTCAGGAGATGACCGGGAAAAAGGTCGTCCGGCTGCTGGGGAGCGAGAAAGACATCCGGGAGAAATTCACGAAAGGGCCCGAGCAGCAGATGGCGGGCTTCGAAGACGTCGTTCAACAGATCGGCGCTGAGTACGGCGAGATTGAAAAGGTATCGTCGGACGATGTTACAGAAGAATCCGGCCCGATCATCCAACTGGCCAATCGGATCATTGAGGATGCATATTACTCGGGAACCAGCGACATTCACATCGAGCCGCAAGAACACGAAGTCATCGTGCGGTACCGCATCGATGGCGTTTGCTCGGAGAAACTCCGTCTGCCGCCGCGCGTCGGTCCGGCCCTCGTGGCGCGCGTCAAGATCATGTGCAACCTCGACATCTCGGAACGCCGGTTGCCGCAGGACGGGCGCATTGTTTACAAGGAGTTCACGAAGAAGAGCCTCGATCTCGACCTTCGCGTTTCGACGGCGCCGCTGAATCACGGTGAAGGCGTGGTCATGCGTATTCTCGACAAAGCGAAGAGCATGCTGCCGCTCACAGCCCTTGGTTTCAGCGAGGAGAATTTAAAGAAATACCGCGAAATCATCCGCCAGCCTTACGGAATGATCCTGCATTGCGGCCCGACTGGGTCCGGCAAGTCGATGACGCTTTATTCGGCACTGAATGAAATCAACACGCCGGACATCGTCATCCGCACGGCGGAGGATCCAATCGAATATACGCTGCCTGGGTTGAACCAGATGCAGATGCACCGGCAGATCGGGCTGACATTCGCCTCGGCGCTGCGGTCGTTTTTGCGTCAGGATCCCGACATCATTCTCGTCGGAGAAATCCGCGACAAGGAGACGGCGAACATCGCGGTCGAAGCGGCGCTCACCGGTCACTTGTTGATCAGCACGCTGCACACCAACGATGCGCCGGGTACCATCGCGCGGCTCACCGACATGGGCGTCGAGCCGTTCATGATTTCCTCCTCGCTGCTCTGCGTGTGCGCGCAGCGCCTGATGCGACGCGTCTGCAAGACCTGCAAGGTACCGTACGTGCCGCAGGGGCGCGAGCAGGAGGTGCTTCAGAAAGCCATCGGCTGGAGTGGGCAAATTTTTAAACACAATCCCAAGGGCTGCGCCAAGTGCGGCGGCAGCGGATACAAAGGTCGCGTCGGTATTCACGAATTGATGGTGACGAACGACGAGTTGGTCGAAGCGATCAACAAGCAGATTGAAACCGCGGAGGTGAAGAAGATCTCGCAACGTGGCGGCATGAAGACGTTGCACCAAGACAGTCTGCTGAAGGTCAAGGAAGGCATCACCACGATCGAGGAGGCTTTCACGACGGTGCCTCCGGATATGTGAGCTGTGAGCGCGACGCTGGCATCCGGGTGCGCTCGCCTTTCATGGTTTTGCGATTTGCGTTTGCAGGTTGCGCACGCCGTGAGCTCCGAGTTCGCTCGTGCTCAAGCCGCGCCAGCAAGCTGGCAGCCTACGCTTACAAGCCTATTTGGGAAAACCATCGTCCGGCCCCTCTGGCTAGGTATCATCGCTGATGTGTCTGGAAAACGGCTTTAGTGCTACTCTCACTCTCGAATATGAAGTTGAACGTCCTCTTGGTCCTCTTGCTCTCCCTGAGTTTGGGCGCGTGTAAACCGCGCCCGATGAATATTCCCACGGTGAAGCGGAAAGAGGCGGCGACGCTCGTGAGTGAAGCGCAATTTGCGGTGACGCTGCGCGATTTCGCTCGCGCGGAACCCCTCTTGGAAAAAGCCACCAAACTTTGCCCGGACACCGGTGAGTATTGGCTAAACCTCGGCGTGACACGTAAACGGCTGGGCAACACGTCAGGGGCGAAGGCGGCCTATCTGGAGGCGCTGGGCGCTTTTCGGCAAAGCGCAAAGCTCGAGCCAACGCATTCCGAACCGAAGTTGCAGGAGGTGTACGTGCTCGCGCTGCTCGGCCGAACAGATGATGCGCGCATGGCTCTGGAAAAGGCGCAAAAAAAGCTCCCGGACGATCGGGACATCAAAATATTCGTCGAGGGACGGCAACTCGACCGCATTTTAGCCGACCCTAATTTCAAAGACATCGCACTTTGAGCGGCCGATGCATGATCATTGGGTCGAGTTCGGCAAAGTAGCGCTGGCGCACTTGCTCGCGGTTGCGAGCCCTGGCCCGGATTTCGCAATCGTGCTGCGCCAGAGTCTGACCCACGGCCGACGCACAGCCGTTTGGACGAGCATTGGGATCGGCACCGCCATTTTGCTGCACATCGGGTATTCGCTCTTGGGAATCGGGCTGTTGATTAAAAGCTCGGTGTTTTGGTTTAGCGTTCTGAAGTACGCCGGAGCGGCTTACATCGCATGGCTCGGCGTCCACTCATTGCGGGCAACCCGCCGCGACGCGGTGGCGTTCAATCCGATCGGCGGCGCCGCCCCTCCCGCGTCGCATGGCGCGTTTGTGACCGGATTTCTGACGAACGCGCTCAATCCCAAAGCAACCCTGTTTTTTGTCGCGCTGTTTGCGACGGTGATCGATAGCCGTACCCCAAAACTGATTCAGGCCGGTTATGGCGTATGGATGGCATTGGGCACGATGGCGTGGTTCTCGTTGGTTTCGTTTGTGTTTACGCGCGAGCAGGTCCGTCGTCGTTTTCTCCGGTACGGACACTGGATCGATCGCGTACTCGGCCTGGTCTTTCTCGCGTTCGCCGCCAGTCTCGCGATTGCGACGCTTCGCTAGTTTCGACTGGAGTCGTTATTGCAGAAGGACGATTCGGAAATCTGCGGCTTAGTGGCATCAGATCGCGGTCTGAAACGGGTTCAGATTTTCGGGGAACGTTCCGATGATAATCACAGGACCACCCCACCTGTCGCGTCAGCGCACACCGAGGAGGTGGCGCTGTGATGGCCTATATTTTACTAGTAGATCCCAATGAGGTGGCGGGGAAAGCCATGAAAGGCGTTCTCGCGCGGGGGAACCATCGTCTCGCAACTGTGGGTACAACCGCCGAGGCGTGGGATTTCATTCAGCGCAACGTCGCAGTCGATCTCGTTTTTGTTGAGCTGAAGCTGGAAGGCGAAGGAGGACTCGCCTTGGTGAAACGACTGCACCGCGACACACTGCTGAAGCTGCTGCCGGTTGTCATCTATACAACTGTTCCGGATCGGGCTGCCGTACGGCAGGCAGTGGAATTCAAAGTTCAAAACTTTCTGGTAAAGCCTTACCGCGATGAGCACATCCTCGCCGAAGTGGCGAAAGCGCTCGAGAATCCCTGGCGCAACCGACATTTCGAGGAGGAAAAATCCTTTTGCGTGATGATGGGCTACACGCCCGATGGCCTGCACAAGGCCTTGCATGAATTGCGCGCGGCTCTCGAAGGTGCGATTGCGCCATTGCTGGAAGTGGGGAGGTTGCAGCAGATTCACGGTGCGACCGACCGGCTGAACGAACTCGGTGGTCTCGCCGAAGCCGCCGGTGCATGGGGCGTTGTGGAGTTGCTTACGTCCATTCGCGAGACGGCGGAACAGGGGCTTTGGCAGGCGTTCGGAGACCAATTTTCATCTCTGACGTTCGTGGAAAAACTGATCGAGACGCACTTGAATCCTGACCGTGTTCCAGAAGGTTTCGTGACGGAAGAGGAGCGAAACGCGGAAGAGCAAGCCAAAGAACAGGCGGTCTGGTTCAACGCGGTGGCGGAGAATCGCTGTCCGGTCGTCGGCTGGCCGCAGCTCGCCTTGGAGCTGGATGCACTCACGGGTTGTCCCGTGATCGATTCGTCGGCCGCGTCGTTCCAAATGTCAGCGACGGGGCATCCCTCGAGTCTCGCGCCACTCATGGATTTGTCGGAAAAGGATCCCGGTCTCACCGCGCATCTGCTGGTTGCGGCGAATCAGATGAAACGGAACAACTCGGATCTCGATCCTGAGCCGGTGGAGAATCCGCGGATCTGTGTTGGTCTGCTGGGAGAGATCAAACTCGCGGCGATGGCCAGCGGGTTGGTCACCGCAGAAGAGCGGATGATGGATGTGCCGCCCTGCAATTGGACCAGCTTCTGGATTTTCCAAGTCGGTGTGGCGCGCATGGCCCGCTATACGTGTCGTTATCTCGAATTCAACAGTTTGGAACCTCGCGCCTATGCGGCCGGCCTGCTGCATGATTTAGGAAAGCTGCTGCTGGTTCATCTGCATCCCGTCGGGTTTCGCGCGGTGCTCGACTATGCGAAACGGGAAGTGGTGCCGTTGTCCGTCGCCGAGGACAAATTTCTCGGTTGTTCTACCCGCGAAATGGCGGCGCATTTCGCCGAAAAGCACGGACTGCTTCCGAGCTATGCGAACGTGATGCGTTGGGTCGATGCGCCGGTGGAAGCTACGGAGGACACCATCCTTGTCGCCAGTGTTTCGCTTGCGCGGGAGTTGTGCCGCCAGAATCGGGTGGGCTGGAGCGGCGAGTTCCTGCCGAATGCGGCGCGGCCGATTTCCGAAACGCCGGGGTGGCAGGTTCTGAGCCAGCGCGTTTTTCCAAGTTTCGATCTCGAGAAATTCGAAGCCGAAGCGCATGCCGAATGTCGCGAGTTGAAAATGGAGCTGCAGGGCTTGATTCGGACGCATCGCGGCTAAGCCTCAGCTAAGCAGAATATCCACGAGATCGTAATCTCGTAATTCACGCCCTCGCGCGATCTACACGTCGGCTGCAACGTGTTCGGCGCGAAGGTTGCGCCATCGATCGAGCACACGTCGGTGTAAATCGTCCGGCGCCAGACCGTGAGCCGCGCGCAGAATTTCCACGCTGCTGCCGTGCTCCACAAATTTATCGGGCCAGCCAATTCGCTCCACAGCGGTCGGGCAGCTCGCTTCTTGCAACACCTCGATCACAGCGCTGCCGAAACCGCCGGTGACGACATGGTCTTCCAGCGTCACGATTAAAGGAATACAAGCCGCGTGGCTCAGCAGAAGCGTGCGATCGAGCGGCTTCACAAACCGCGCGTTGACGACGCCAACCGACAAGTTCTCCTCCGCTTCGAGCCGGGCCGCGAGTTTGAGCGCGTCTGGCACCATCGGTCCCAAAGCCCACAGCATGATGTTGGAGCCTTGGCGCAGCACTTCTGCCTGCCCGATCGTCAGCGACGCGGGCTGTGGTTTGAGTTTCACGCCAACTCCCGCGCCTCGTGGATAGCGGATAAAAGCGGGACTGCCGAGGTGCAGGCTTGTGTGCAACATGTCCACGAGCTCATCTTCGTCTTTCGGCTGCATGATCGTGGCGTTCGGTACACATCGCAGATACGCGAGATCGAACAGGCCATGATGGGTTGGACCGTCATTTGGCGAAAGTCCTGCTCGGTCCATGCAGAACGTCACAGGTAGATTCTGCAGCGCCACGTCGTGGATGATCTGGTCATAGGCTCGCTGGAGAAATGTCGAGTAGATCGCACAAACGGGCTTGATGCCCTTGGTCGCCATGCCGGCCGCAAACAGCACTGCATGTTCCTCGGCAATACCTACATCGAAAAACTGACGCGGCAAAGCGGTCGCCAGGTGCGACAGCCCGGTGCCACTGGGCATCGCGCCGGTGATGCCGACGATCATCGGATCTGCCTGTGCGAATCGCGTGAGCGCCTGGCCGAAAACATCCTGATAGTTCGGAGCCGCCACGGTGGCGGACTTAGTATTCTCTCCCGTGAGCGGATCGTATGGGCTCGCACCGTGGAATTTCTCCGGGTGTCCAATCGCCGCTTCGAGGCCTTTCCCTTTTTTTGTGAGAACGTGGATCACCACTGGGACGTCACAGTGCTTCGCGAACTCGAGATTCTTGACCAATGCGCTGAGGTCGTGCCCGTCGACGGGACCGAGGTAACGAAGACCAAATTTCTCAAACAGCGAGGACTCGACGAAAAAGTCTTTCGTCTCGCGCTTCCATTTTTGGTAAACGCGATTCATCTCCACGCCCTTCGGAAAGCTCGTGAAGAACGCCTCCACGTCGTGATGGAGTTTGTTGTAGGTCGGATTTGTGCTGAGACGATTTAGATAATGGGAAATCGCGCCGACATTTTTGGCGATGGACCACTCGTTATCGTTGAGGATGACGATCAGCCGTTTCGTGGAAGAGACGACATTGTTGAGTGCTTCCAGCGTGATGCCGCACGTGAAGGCCGCGTCTCCACAAACCGCCACAACATGTTCCGTCGAACCGCGCAAATCGCGTGCAGTCGCCATGCCGAGCGCAGCAGACAAAGCCGTGCCAGCGTGGCCGGCTCCAAACGCATCGTGCGGACTTTCCGCGCGGTAAAGAAAGCCGCACGCACCACCGGACTGGCGAAGTTTCCTGAAAAAGTCGCCGCCGCGCCCCGTCAGCAATTTGTGAACGTAGCCTTGATGCGCCACGTCGAAAACGAACTGGTCCTCGGGCGTGTTGAAGACGCGATGCAGTGCGATCGTCAGCTCGACCACGCCTAAATTCGGGCCGATGTGGCCACCATTCTTGGCGGTGACGGCGATCAATTCCTCGCGGATTTCTTCCGCAAGCCGAGGCAGTTCGGCGGCAGCGAGAGCCTTGACGTCGGCTGGAGCTTTGATGCTGGGAAGCAAACGCGGAAGCGTCGCGGCAGAGGGGATGTTCATCAGCAGGGGCGCGGGGGTTAGGCCTCGCTGGAAGTCTCGAACTTGGTGAACGCGACGCCGTCCTTCTGCTTCTTGAGGATCTCGATTTTCATTTCAGCATCTTTGAGCCGCGTTTCACAGATCTTCAGTAGCTTGTTGCCTTCCTCGAATTTCGCCAAGAGTTCGGCCAGCGGAATTTCGCCCGACTCCATCGATTCGACGATGGATTCAAGCTGAGTCAGGGCAGACTCGAAGGAAGGTTTGGCGTCAGTGGCGTCCACAGTGGAATACGTTGTGATTGGCAGAGTCCTTTTCAATCAAAAGCTGGGGTGCACGTGGGGAGGAGACCAAGGTCTTTTGTTTTGAAATCGTATCTTGTAGGCT
>DAITQE010000114.1:0-8589 GCA_036833235.1 Opitutus sp. | reverse complement strand
TGGTATGAACTCTCACTGCAGGGTATCAAGGAGGCGGCGGAAGCCGTGGGCGAGGTCGGCAAGCCCATCGTCGAAACGGTCATGCAACTGCTCCCGCTGCTCGTGGGGGCGCACGGAACCGGCTGACCCCGGAACTCGTTGTCAACAGGTCAAGTCTTCCAAACCGAATTCAACCACAGATGAACACCGACAAACCCACAGATTCTGACCGGGACTCATCTGTCCATCCGTGGTCAAAAAGCTCTGAGGCTGAGCCTGGCTAAACATAATTTCGGTAAACCGGCTGAAACATCCGGGCGCGAACGTCCGCCTCGATGTCGGCTGGCCGCACCTGTCGTGCAAGGCCTGCACGATGTGCTTCAGTCGCAACCGCCGTCGCGATCGCAACGGAGACCTCCCGAATTTTCGCCAGGGCCGGGTAAACGCGACCGAGCGCAAGATCCTCGTCGCTTACCAGCCCGGCGAGCGTCCGGGCCGCCGTGAGAAACATGGCATCGGTCACCTCGCGTGATTCGCTGACTAGCACGCCGAGCCCCACGCCCGGGAAGATGTAAACGTTATTACCCTGACCCGGAACGAACGTACGGCCATTCAGCACCAGGGACGCAGATGGACTTCCGCTGGCAAAGATCGCCCGGCCACCCGTTGCGGAATAGGCCTCCTCCGCGGTGCACTCGGCCTGTGAGGTGGGATTGGACAGCGCGAAAATGATGGGCTTTGAATTTAACACCGCCATGCGCTCGAGGATGGGCCGCGTGAACGACGGCCCGGCTCCGGAAACGCCGATGAGTGCCGTCGGTTTCATTGCTTCGACCGCCTCCTCCAGCGTCGCCACGAATGGCAGGTCGTGGGCGTAAGTAATTTTGTGAGCGGCCAGTTTTGCCAGCCGACTCCGCACCACGAGCCCTTGCGAATCCACGAACCAGCAGCGGCCGCGGGCTTCGGCCTCCGACAAACCTTCGTCGCAAGCTGCCGCGACGAACAAATCAGCGATGCCGGTGCCAGCTTCGCCCGCTCCGAGAAACAGGAGGCGTTGCTCGCTGAGCCGCTGGCCGGTCAGTCGCAGGCTCGCGAGCAAGCCGGCCAGCGCGACCGCCGCGGTCCCTTGAATGTCATCGTTGAAACTGCAGATCCGATCGCGGTAGCGGTGCAGCAACCGAAACGCGTTGGCGTTCCCAAAATCCTCCCATTGCAGCAACGCCCTCGGATACAACCGGCCGACGGCGGTGATGAACTCCGCGATGAAGTCGTCGTAAGCGGCACCGCGGGCCCGGCGCTGGTTGAGTCCGATATAGAGCGGATCCGCGTGGAGCGCCATGTTGTCGGTGCCAACGTCGATTGTGATCGGCAGCGTGTAAGACGGATGCACGCCCGCGCAGGCGGTGTAGAGTGCCAGCTTGCCGATCGGGATGCCCATGCCAAGGGCACCGAGATCGCCCAGCCCAAGGATCCGCTCGCCGTCAGTGACCACGATCATGCGCACATTCGTCTGCGGCCAGTGGCTGAGCATTTCGCCCACATGGCCGGCGTCACGGATACTCAAATACACGCCGCGAGGCCGGCGGAATATCGCGCCGAATTCGCGACACGCCTGACCCACGGTCGGCGTGTAGATGATCGGAATCATCTCCTCGATGTGATCGAGCACGAGTTTGTAGAATAGCGTCTCGTTCCGATTCTGCAGGGTCGTGAGAAAAATATATTTTTCGAGCGCGTCGGTCTTGCGCCGGAAATTTCCCAGCGCCCGAATCGCCTGTTCTTCCAGCGAAAACACGCGGGGCGGCAACAGCCCCCGCAAGCCAAGCACCTCCCGCTCGAGTTCGGTGAACGCTGTTCCTTTGTTGAGCAGCGGGTCCGTGAGCAAGGCGGTGCCCCGCAACAACGCGGAGCCACCGTGCCGCTGCAAGCCATCGAGGAGCCCCGGGGTATCCATTGTGAAAGGATAGCGTACCAGGCCAAATCAAACGCGGCAAAATTTGCGAAAGGCTGCGCATTTCCAGACTTTGCGCTGGCTGCACCCTGGCAAATGACTCCGAGGAGTGTGCTCGCGGCGAAAGCGGGAACGGCTCTCCGCGCTCCAGCTCGAATACTCGCTGGTTGAGCGCGGCATCGAGGACGAGTTTATCCCGCTCGGTCTCGCGCATGGCATGGGCACGATGGTCTGGAGTCCGCTCGCAAGCGGACTGCTCAGCGGAAAATATAAACCATCCGAGAACGGCGGCAGCGGCTCCGGCCGGTTGGCGACGCTCGCGAATTCCGTGAATCCCGGCTGCGGGAAATTCAATGATCGCAATTGGGCGATCGTCGCCGAACTCGAAAAAGTCGCCAGCGAACTCGACCGCAATATGGCCCAGGTCGCGCTTAACTGGGTCGCGAACCAACCCGGCGTCGCGACAGTGATTCTCGGCGCGACCAAGCTCCCACAGCTCGAGGATAATCTGGGCGCGCTCGATTTCGAAATCCCAGCAGAGCTGCGCGAGCGGCTCGACCACGCGAGTGCGACGCCACCGCGTTTTCCATACACGTTTTTCACCCCGAGCATGCAGGCGATGCTGACGGGCGGCACGACCGTCGGCGATAAGCCGGACGGCTACTATGCACCCGTTTTGATCGACGCCAAACCCGCAAGCGTAACTCAGGACTAGCGCCGCTGCTCCAAGGCTGAGAGCTGAAAACCAAAGCGGTCAACGGCAGCATATTTTCATGCTCCAAATGACACAACGACAACGGCCTTGCCCACGCCTCTGAACGCGCCAGTTTTTCGGCGCATGGCAAACTATGTGGCTTTGATCCGCGGCGTCGGCCCGACGAACCCCAATCTGCGCAACGACAAGCTCGGCGCGGTTCTAAAAAGTCTCGGCTGCACCGACATCCGCCCGGTCCTCGCGAGCGGGAATCTGGTCTTCATGTCCCCCACCCGAAGCTCTGAATCGCTCGAGTCCAAGATCAAAAAAGCGTTCAGGGAAAAACTCGATGTCACCACCGACGTGATCGTGTTGCGCGAGGATGAACTCGAGGCGCTCGTGAAGAAAGATCCGTTCAAGGGCGCCGAGCACGGCAAGGAGTGGTATCTCACTGTGACTTTCCGAAAAGACCGGCAGCCGCCGATCTTCAACAAACTCGAACGCGCGACCATGGACGGTCCGAAATTCATGACCGAGCTCGAGAAGCGCTACGGCAAACGCATCACGACCCGCACTTGGAACACGCTGCTCAAAATCCTTGGGAAGATGAGAGCCGAATCCAAACCAGGCGCAAAGCTGCCGGGAAAGCTATAAGCATAAGCCCGCGTTGCGGCGCTCGATCAAAAGCAAATTCTGCAGGACGTTCCGCAATTGATGAGACGACCGATCGCGCGAGTTAGGCTAGACTCGACGAGATGGATGACTCGCTCATCTCCGCCTTGCGTGCCCGCACCTCGACGATTCGCGATCGTTGGGAGGCGCTGCTGCGCGCCGAGAATGTAAGCGGCCCATTGGCGAACCCCGACACGCTGATTTATCTGATCTCGTCGAGCATCGATCAAGTGCTAGCCTCACTCGCAAGACCGATCCGGAAACCCGTTTCATTGGGGACGGCGCGCGCGCTTTCGCGGCCCGCATGCCGATGCGGCTGCAATCCCTACCTCGCATATTTTATCGCGGGCGAGCAAGCCCTGCTCGAGGTATTCGTGCAGACTCAATCGGAGACGATCGACCTTACGAACCGCGAGGCTGATCTCGCGGCATTTTTCGTGGCGGTGCGAAAACTCGCCACCCGGGAAATCGAAGCCTTCTGCGAGATTTGCACGCATCGTTGCGCAACGAAGGGCTGCCGCTTCGGAGTAGCCGCAGAAGGCACGTGCAAGCTGGCGAGCCCGTCATAATTACCAAAAGGGTTTTAGACCGCCCTTCTGGAATTCCGTCATTCCGCAGCTCCCCAAGACGCGCCGCGCGATCAACGAGATCAGATCGATTGTGTCGCAAGAAATTCTCCGCGATGCGGGCAAGAAGACCGGACACTCCTCGACAGCGTGCATACTGGGGTTCCAATCTGCTCGCCTACTCTGGAGTTGGTGCTGCCCAATTTCTGTTCGGTGCCGGCGACTACGAGATTTCGACCGTGAATAATCAAGTAGCCCACATCGACCACCAAGCTTACTACCACATTATTGGCATTAGTAATGCCATATTTGCCCAAGATTACTTCCGCGGTACCGAGGGTGTCACCCATTACGAAGATGTCCTTGTCGGCGATGCAGCCACTGACACGGTGTCCGCCTATGTGTCGGATTTGTGGGGTTCGCCTTACGCGAATGATGTAACAATCAACTATGCGTTTCGTGTGACTCATGACGCCGTGCCGGACAATGGCGCGACAATCGTCCTCCTTGGTGGCGCCCTCATTGGCTTCGTCGCACTTCGGCGCCGTTTTGTGAGTTAAATTTTTTGACTATAGCCTCAGCTCAGCCTCGCCTGAAACGGTGAGGCTTTTTTTGCGAAAGAAGCCCGGCCAGGCCAACACTTCCGTGATAGACGAACGCATACCTCCTTGTGAAAGACGGGCCGAATCGCACCGCTTTCTGAAGAGTCATTCGCAAGGCTAAGAAAATGGGGCCAGGGCGAGGGTCAGGGCGTTATTTGTTAATTGTGTTGCTGACGTAAATACGCTGAGACGACCCTCGACCTTCAGTTCAAATTAACAACTCACGCCCTGCCCTCATTTTCTTGCCCCCGTGAAAGTCACCGGAGCATCGGATCCGACGTCGAGCGTTGTCATTTCTTCTCCGTCAAGACGTGCGATACGGATGCTCTCTGCGGACACAGGTGAAAAACAGACGGCGCCAGCAGGATGCGGGCGCTACGGCGTCGTGGGGTTCGCCTGTCGAACTCGCTCGAACACACGAATGAAATTCTCCACCGCGGGCAGATCAGCCGTGGTTCCCGTCACCTTGGCGGATCGGTATGAGGCCACAAACGCGTCGGATTTCCCCCAGTTCGTGGCCATCACCCCAAGCAGCCTCGGTGCAATATCTGCGTTGTCGCGGTTGGCGGTGCGAACGCGCACCATATCGTCGACCTCGGCGACGCCAACCGCCGGCTTGTTGTACGAACAAATCACCACCCCAAACCCTTTCAGCGCAAAATAGGACGGCGTCGGCGCAGCGGAATCGTAGTGCCAGTCGCAGATGACGATGTCTTTTGGCACGAGATCGATCGCACGATTGGTGTTGTTGTAGCTGGCCTCCCACTTGCCGAGCCCCGTCGTACGGCCGTCGAGAAAACGATCGCCCCACATCCAGAGCTTCAGGTTTCTTCCCGCAAGAAAATCGTGCAGCGTCCGGACTTCCTGCGCGAAGAGCTCCGCCTTGTCACGGCCCCGGCAGCGCGGACACGCATCCTCTCCAATCAGGAAAACCTCGTCCATTCCGACGTGGATTGTGTCGGTCTCACAGACCTCGGCAATTTCCCCCAGGAGGTCGAACACCACCCGATGAACATCTGGATGATTTGGGCAATAACTTCGGCAGTAGATACCCTTGTTGTCCGGATAGAGACCCGGCGTCTCGTCAAATTCGGGATGGGCTTTGAGCAGCGCGTGCGTGTTTTCCGCCCAGGACTGGTGACCCAGGCAATTGACGAGCGGGATCAGCTTCACACCTGCGCTGCGACAGGCTTGGACAAGCGATTTGATCTGCGCCTCCGTATAGGCACGCGGAGCGATCACTTCCGGATGCGTCTTGTATTGGTAGTTATAGTCGATCTCGAAAATGAGCGTGTTGACCCGTTCGCGTGGCAGGTCGTCGCGCACAAACGTGAGGAACGAGTCGAGCGCACCCGCCGACAGCCCATTGAACATGACGGCACGCACCGGAAGCTCATTCGGTTTGAAGCGATCCCCGGCGGATTTGTTGTCCTCGACGGCCAAAAGTACAACGGCGGCTGACAACATTAAGCAGAAAGCGAGACGGCGGAGCTTCATTGGGATTGGGGGATACGAAAGACGTCGGGGATACGAAAGACGTCAGGGGATACGAAAGACGTCGGGGATACGAAAGACGTCAGGTCTTGACTCTGTACAAAAATGGCAATGCGGCGGCGACCAGTGCCGGCTAACAATCGGTAAGGAAGCTAAGCGCGGCGGTAGTGTCGCCGGAAAACCACACGCGCTGTCGTGTTTGCGCGGCGACATCGGCAAGCCATCGCACCGATGAGCATACCGGCACCGATCCAACCAAGACTCGACGCTTCCGGGACGGCGGGGGAAATTTGATCATCGGCAGTAAATGTCACCGTAATCGGTAGTTCGCCATCGTACGCAGTCCAAGCATTCGTCCGTAAATCGTCAAATGTTGATCCAGATAGCGACCATCCGGCCCCTTGCTGATACCCATCATTCGGAATATAACCAAATTTAGCAACTTGGGCGACCTCTAGGGTGAATTCCGTCGACGTTACGAACAGCATGTATTCCGCACCTCGCGTGATGGGCATTAACAAGTAACGCACTGACCCTCTGACCCCATTTTCTTAGAGTCTGTGGTCAATGGTTTTGGCCGCGGCAGAGACATCGCTCACGTGATCCACGCGCGCTCTTCCCAAATGCCGATCACGCGAATAACTTCTACCTCATGCCGTATCGCACACTGACGACCGATGAGCTCACGGAGTATCTGCATCTCAATGCCGGCGATGTAGAGCGGCTGCTCCGAGAAACGGACATCCCGCACGAACGTCGCGGTGGGCGGATTGCGTTTCGCCGAAGTGAGATCGACGAATGGGCGTCGCGACGGCTTCTTCATCTGCCCGGCAAGCCTCTGGATATTTACCATGAAAAATCGATGCGTGCCACACGGGATCTTTTTCCTGGCGCCGCATTGATTCCTGAATTGTTGCGCACCGAATACATCGATCTTGCGCTGACATCGAAAACCCAGTCGTCGGTCGTTCGCGACATGGTCGCCCTGGCAACGCAGACGGCCCGCGTCCTCGACCCGCGAGAACTGGCTACGAGTGTGCGCGAACGTGAAACACTGTGTTCCACCGCATTGCCGGGCGGACTCGCGCTGCTCCATGCACGTCATCTCGCTCCATATCGTTTCGAGGGTTCCTTCATCGTGCTCGGTCGCACGATTCAGCCGGTGCCCTTCGGGGCTCCCGATGGCCGCCCCACTCAGCTTTTCTTTCTGATTTGCTGCGACGATGATCGGATCCACCTCCATGCGCTTGCGCGCCTCTGCCTTCTCGCGATGAAGACCGATGTTGTATCACGACTGCATGCCGCGGAGAACGCCGCCGCAGCCTTCGATGCGCTGGTCAACGCGGAGAAATCCGTTTTGCCGCCGCCGACTGGGGAGACCACAAAGCGGGCACGACGCGGCGCGGCGTGATGCCTATCACCGCGGGATACGATTCTGTTAAGGGAAATGTGGCGGAGTGCCCTCACCCCGTTTCCGGGGTCGCGGACGCGACGTGATGCGGGATGAGGCCCCCGCCCACACGGTCAGCAGATTCCGAGTGGACGTTCGAAACATCCATGTGTCGGAGATCAATGTCCCCTGTGATCCACGTGCCTTGTTGGCTACTACCTCCGTTGCGCGGCAAGCGCGCCACCTACAGATTTGACTGCGTCTGGGACCTGCGACGACCGCAGTAAACCTAACTCGCGCGCTTCTTCGCCTCAGTTCGGCGGCTGAGGCTTTGACGGCAACTCGTTAAGCACGGCCCAAAATGCTCCCACAATTTTTACCGCCTCAATGAACTGCTCAAAGCTGAGCGGTTTCACGACATAGGCGTTGACGCCGAGTTGGTAACTGTTGACCAGATCCTGTTCTTCGCGCGAAGACGTCATCATCACCACTGGAATACTTTTGAGCGATGCATCGGCTTTGATCTGACGCAAAACTTCGAGACCGTCGACACGCGGCATTTTCAGATCGAGCAGGATCACGGACGGATTCGCATCCGTCCGCCCGGAAAACTCTCCGCGCCGGAAAAGATAGTCCAACGCTTCCACGCCGTCTCGCAGCGACAGGACTTCGTTTGCGAGATGGTGCTGCTGGAGTGCGTCCAGCGCCATTTCCGTATCATGCGGATTGTCGTCGACCAGGAGAATTCGGTTAAGGGGCATCATGAAAGATCAAGTGGTGTGGGAGGCAGACACTGGTTTTAACGTGACGAAGAATGTGGCGCCCACGTCGCGTTCGCCGATGCCCCAAACCCGTCCGCCATGCCGGGTGATTATCCGTTGGACACTGGCCAGACCGATGCCGTTGCCTTCGAACTCGCCCGCGTGATGCAACCGCTGGAAGACGCCGAAAAGTTTTCCCGCGTACTTCATGTCGAAGCCAGCGCCATTGTCGCGCACGAACACGACCAGCCGCCCGTCCTCCTCTCGCCCGGCACTACCGATTTCGATCTCCGCCGGATCCCTCGCGCGGCTGTACTTGAGCGCGTTGCCCAGCAGGTTGAGGAAAACCTGTTTGAGCATGGCCATTTCGCCCCGTATGGCAGGCAGCGGAGCGATCTTCCAGACTATATTGCGGTTCTGCATCAGGGGCTCAAACTCGAGCTGCGTCTCGCGGATGAGCGTGTCGAGATCGACTGTGCC
>DAITQE010000113.1:0-8610 GCA_036833235.1 Opitutus sp. | reverse complement strand
TACTCCAGTCGCCGCCGATGCTAGCCGCCGCAACCCCCCTCCGGAGAACAACGATGTGAACGTGCTCGCTGCTGCGATCCTTTCGCTCTGGAGACTGGCTTCCCCATGATCGCGGCCACCCGCAACTATCTCACCTTCCTCCGGCGCTGCGCCCGCGTTGCGTTCGTGGGCGACTGGCGCTACTACGCGTGGATGGGCCTGCTCACGATCGTCGTGCTGCTCGGCCTGAACGCCTACTGCAAGCAACTCGTCAATGGTCTCATCACCACCGGCATGAGCGATGAGGTTTCGTGGGGCGTCTATATAGCCAACTTCACTTTCCTCGTCGGCGTCGCCGCCGCCGCCGTGATGATGGTGATTCCCGTCTACATCTACGACAATGAGGAATTGCACGATCTGGTCATCTTCGGCGAACTGCTCGCGGTCGCCGCGATCATCATGTGCCTGCTGTTCGTGACCGTCGACCTCGGGCGGCCCGATCGTTTCTGGCATCTCATACCAGGCATCGGGCAACTCAACTTTCCGGCCTCGATGCTGAGCTGGGACGTCATCGTGCTCAACGGCTACCTGCTACTGAACGTCTGGATCTGCGGCTATCTCCTCTACAGTCGCTATCATGGCCGGAAACCTTCCAAGTGGTTCTACATTCCTTTCGTGTTCATCGCGATCATCTGGGCGGTTTCGATTCACACGGTCACCGCGTTTCTCTACGTCGGTCTGGGCGGCCGGCCGTTTTGGAATTCCGCAATCGTCGGGCCGCGCTTTCTCGCCTCAGCGTTCGCCGCAGGTCCTTCGCTGATCATTCTGGCGCTGCAAGTCATCCGCCGCGTGACCGCCGCTGCACCGGTCGGCGAAGCCGCGGCCC
Organism: Opitutus sp.; assembly: GCA_036833235.1. Taxonomy (GTDB): domain Bacteria; phylum Verrucomicrobiota; class Verrucomicrobiia; order Opitutales; family Opitutaceae; genus Opitutus. Next base: position 7,745 of record DAITQE010000113.1, on the reverse strand, counting down.
TGCGTGCCGGGCTCGCCACGGCTCTGCGCCGGCCTGCGACGCTTGACGATCTCGAACTGCTTTCCTGTCACCTGCCCGAAATCACCGCGCTTTCCTCCAGCGAACGTCAGAAGTGCCTCGTCGGTGCGACGGTCCTCGACGTGGCGCCCGGCGCGGTTTTACTCAAACAAGGGGACACCGATTACCACGCTTTCTTCGTCCTCCAAGGCCGGGTTGTCGTGAAGCGCGAGGAGAGCGGCCGTTACCGCATCACGCGCAGTACTTTTCCGGGCGGCCAGTTTGGTGAAATTTCCGCGCTCAACGGCACACCGCGGATGGCCAGCGCGATCGCCGAGGAAGCGACACGTGTCCTTTGTCTGCCCGCAGAATCGTTACGGACGGTCATGGCCAATCCCAGGATGAACATGATCATTCGCTCGCGCATGAGCGAACGTCTCATGATTACCGACAAGGCGCTCCTCACTTTGCGCAGCATCGTGCAGGTTTCGATGATCATAAATGTGTTCCTCCTCGCCTGTGAGGTGTTCAAGGAATTTTACTCGGGCACGACCCACGGTGCCTCGGCCAAATATCTCTTTATTGGCCTCGAAGGGCACCACGCGCTTGTTCCGTGGATCTGGACCGCCATCGGTCTCAACCTCATCGCGATGGTCCTTCTCGCGCTCCCACTCAGCCGCAGTCTCAAGTTTCTCAACGTGGCCTGCGTGCTCAGCATCGTCGGCATCTGGATCGAGAAGGGCATGGGTCTGGTCATCCCTGGCTTCATCCCCACGCCGCTTGGCGCCGTCGTCGATTATCTTCCGTCGATCAACGAAACCTTTGTGTGTCTTGGCATCTGGGCGTTTGGCCTGCTGCTTTACACAATCTTTCTCCGCATGTCCGTGCCGATTCTCCAGGGCCAGATGTCGAAAGCCAACGAAGGCCAGTCCGACATCGTGAGCGACGAGGGCGGCGCACCCGCAGCCGCACCGGTCACGCGGTAATTTTCCGCCATGGCCAGACAACTCACTGCGGAGGATGCGCGACAGTCCCTAACTGCTCACGTAGAGACAAAGGGCATTGAGGTGTTCGTAAAATACGGACCGCAGATTCGCTGGGCCGACCTGCAGCGGTTGCTCGAGGATCGCGTGTACGTGCGGTATCCGTGCGAAATTGTCTTCGATGCGTCGCAGCTCCTGGCCGGCGAATTCGCTCATCCCGTGCAAAAAGGCGAGCGTCCCGAAGATGGTTTCACGATGGCCGTGCACCCGCGGTTCATGGCGCAACTCGAACGCGTTCCAGCGCTTGTTCTCTATCAACTCGTCGCCTTGAACTACGGCGACTTCGCGTCATGCGTCGAAGCGGAGACCTTTGGGGCGGCGGCGCTCGGGCTCACCCGTGAGGAATATTACGCCGTGCTTTGCGAGTGTGCCGGGCAGCTCGGAGACGAACTGCTGGACGAATCCGGTAGTGCGTGCAATTGCCACCAACCCGAATAATTCCTATCTCGGTTGCTTCCGTCGCAATCGCGTGAAGATGAGCGAAACAGTTATCAGAACGGTGCCAAGGACGAGGAAGGACAGGACGCGATACACCGGTTCGAACCGGCTCGTCCCGATGATCGCGAGGTAAAGCGTCGTCAGCAGGAGCGTCGCGTGTCCCATCCAGCGGAATTTCTGACTGCGGACCACGAGGTTCATCACGTAATAGAACAACGCCAGGCCAACCCACGCAAAACCCAGATAACGACCCGGCACGAGGTGATAAAGGGCGTAGGGGAAGATGACAAACGCACTGAGCAGATAGGCATTTCGCATCAGCTCGGTCTTCAGCTCGAGCCGGCTTTTCTGCCAGTTCATGATCCGTGCGCTCAACAGTGCCACGATGCCGAAACCGACACTAATGCCCGTTTCCCGTTCGGCGACGAAAACATATCCGAGCACGATCATCACGTAGATCAGGAAATTTGCCACGACGATGAAACGTGACCGAAACCAAATGGCCGTGGCCACTACGACGACGCTTTGCAACGACAACCAGACGAAAACATCCGGCGCCGCCGAGGCTTTGATAATCGCGAAACTCAGCGCCATGTAACCGGTCATCGCGTACACGAACGTGGAGACCCGACTCTGCTCGCGGACCCAAAACGTCACGGCGAGCCCGAGAAAAACCAGCGACGCGACAACGTGCTGGACGACGAAAGAGGATCCAAACGTCGCCAGCGTGTGCACCAGGAAAAGTCCGTAACTCAGCCCGCAATTGAGCAGCGCACTGATGTTCGTGATGGCGTCCTCCCGCGAGCGATCGCGGCGCAACAAGGTGCCTAGGGAAAGAATCATCGTGCTCACCAGCAGGAAACCCGGCGCAAACGGCGGCCCGGCGACAAATTTCGGCGGATGACCGAGGATCGGATCGTTGATGGCCCAGACAAAATAAGTCGCGGCACACAGCGGAATTCCCACCAGGAGCAAACCCCTCCAGCCGCCGGCGAGGCTCAATGCGACAATGAGCGCGGCGATGATGACGAGGGCCGGCAAAACAAACCACGCCGTGCCGACGGCGAGCGCCGTGACAGCCGCCATGGCCAACGTCAAACCAAGCAGCCACGGTGATTGCCACCGCCAGGCGAGCGAGAAGTTTGCCACGACAACCGCGACGAGACACGCGCGCCCGCCGAACGCGGCCGGATCCAGCACAGGCTGTTCACTAAAGAAGCAAAGGCGGAGCGTGGCGAAATAGAGCAGCCCCATGCTGGCCGCGCGCAGATACCCGGACATCATGGGAAACGAGTTGCGCCACAGGTGTGCGAGACTGAAAAGCCCCGCGACGAACACGTACCCGGCGAGCGAAGGCAAGGCCGCCGGCACGTTCCCCCAGCGCATCGATAGCGTAAATACGGCGCCGAGGGTGAAGGCGAGGATGCCGGCTTTGGCGAACCAGTTTTGCCCGACCTCGTATTCCAGCTCGTCCTCTGATCGGCCGCTAATCGAGAGTGGGCCAGGGTCAACGACCGGCGCCAATTCGCTTCCGGCGGACGGGCGCGTTACGGCGCGGTCCCGGTCGAGCCGGGCTTCGAGTTGCATGATCCGCCTCTCCAATCGCGAGACGCGGTCGGCGAGGTCCGCTTCCGGAGCGTGCTGGCGGGGAGGTTCAGCCATTCGGCAGGAAACGCAGGGGTGGGGTGGGCGTAAGCAAGGCGGCGAAGGGGTGGGCGCCGCTGATGGCCCGAGTATCGATCTCCTCGCGTCTTCCCGCTACCGACCACTTGCCGGAAGCTCCGCATCTTTTGCTCCGTCGGGCCGCCTCAGTGCGCCAGCTGAGAGCAAAATGTGCCCGGCCTCACGCCAATACTTGGATGATAGGGCGGGCTCGTTTGTAGGTCGCGCGCTCGCCGCGCAACGGCTTTTACGTCCGCCGTGGGCGGATACGTTGCGCGGCAAGCGCGCAACCTACAACGTCAGCGGAAGAACGCGTTTTCCGGCCAAAATTGATTACTGCTGGATACCGCCATTGTGACAATCGGAGCACGTGAGGTCCGGATCGAAGTCACCGCCGGGGTGGACGAACTCCAGGCCTTTGGCGCTCAGCGTGTTGAGCTGCTCGCCATTGCCCTGCGCGATAATGGTGTGACAGGACGTGCAGTCACTGGCGCTCACCCTCTGACCTTCGGACGTTTTGTGCTTGTCGTCATGGCAGCGGAAGCAGCCCGGCCAGTCCTTGTGTCCAATGTTGTTCGGATAGACTCGCCAGTCGGCTTTGCGCTCGGGGAAGATCGTGGTGCTATAGAGCTTCTGCACCGTGGCGATCGCGGCGGGCACCGACGGGGCGTCCTTGTAACGGGCACGCAGGAATTCCTCGATTTTCCGCGGCGCCTCCTGCTCCGTTGCGATCTTCTGGGTCATGGCCTTTACGGCGTCGCGCTTGATGTTGGGCAGCGAGGTGCTGAGCTCGCCCGAGGCCATCGCGCGTTCGATGGCGTCGTTGGCAGTTGGGAAAACGTGCGCCGGCCGGTTATGGCAGTCCATGCAGTCCATCACGCGAATCTTGTCCACCGGCGGATCGCCTTTGTAGGTGTTGGTGCGATACACCCGTGACGTGCCGGCCCTCAGGTCGGTCACGCGCATCCACGGGATCTCCTGACGCTTTTCGTCGCTCGCGAAGTATTCGACTTTTTCGTTCTGGTTGACGTGCCAGTGAATGCCACCCGCCGGGCTGCCCGGCTGGCTCTGATTTACGTGCAGCAACATGCGCGCCGAATAGGGTGTGTTCTTTTTGTCCGAGAGAAAGTGGGTAAAATTGATCTCGACGTTGCCATGGAATTTTTCCGGCCAGTGACATTTCTCACAGATGTCCTGAGCCGGTCGCAGTTGTTTCAGCGGGGTCGCGATCGGTCGTTTATAATTGTCCAGCGTATAGGCGACGAGCTGGTGCGTGCCGTTGATTTTGGCCTTGATGAACCATTCCGCCCCGGAACCGATGTGGCATTCGACGCAATCGACCCGGGCGTGCGCTCCGCGCTGATACTCGGCGAATTCCGGGTTCATCGCCCGGTGGCAGACCTCACCGCAGAACTGCGTGGATTCAGAATAATGGTACGTCTGGTAGCTGCCGAAGGCGCTCAGCAGCAGAAAGAGCACACCGGTCCCGGCAAAGGTGAAAATGAACCGGCGTTGCCTCAGGTCGGAGAAGTCGATCTGCCAGCGGTCGGGGCGGTCCCCCGCGTGTTTCAACGCGTAGCGCCGTTGCATCCACGCCCCAACCAGCACCATCGCGAGGCCGGCGATCAGGAACATCGGGGCGACGATATACGTCAGGATGCCCAAATAAGGATTCTTCTCGCCCTGCGAGAAATCCATCCAGACGAGGAACGCGAACGAGAACAGCGCGCCAACCGCCAACACGCCACCGCTGGCGCTGATCCAGTTGTTGAAATGCGACCGGTGCTGAGGCTGGCCTGGCTGGGGTAGTGGAGCGGGCGCGGACATGGTGGTGTTACGAGATCGAATCGAAGAGCTACGCGAAAATACGTTCGCGGGCCATTATGCGACCCGCGTCAGTGAACCTGGCGGACAGTTTATTCCAACGGGCGGCTCAGGCTTTGAACTTACGGATGTAAGCGACGAGGTCCGTGATCTCCTGAGCGGAAATCTCGTCCTTGTACGCCTTCATCTTTTCCTTGCCGTTCTTATCTTTGATACCGTCGGCGATGACCTTGGCCATCTCCTCGTCCTTCAGTTTTGCTTGAACGGCAGCGTCGGTGTAATCTTGCAGATGGAGCTTCTTGCCGATTTTGGTTTGACCCTTGCCATCTGCGCCGTGGCACTTCTGGCAGAGGTTCTCCCAATTTTCAGACGCCGGAGCCGCGTGGCTGATGGCGGTGGCAAGAGCGAAGACAAGGCTGGTGAGGGCAATTTTTGTACTTTGTTTCATAGCGAGGGTGGATACTGCGAAAAACTTAGTTTCGGAGTTGCGTTGAGGTTGCCAAACTTTCCGCGGCCGGGCTGCGCATCGATTGCGAAGTAGGCCGCAATGCTTGCACTTTATCGGTTAAAATATGCGTATCCGCTCCTTGCAGACGCAATGGCAAACCCGCCATCTTTTGTCGGCCCACTCACAAGGATTGACCAGCACTGCGCAAGGAATGCGCAGCGAGCGCGCGGGCCATGCGGCATCATGATCGACCAAAAGTAATCCCGGCCTACGAACATCTCCCGTCCGCGTAATCTCTTTTCCTTACCCACTCGATCCTCCACATTGCCCGATGTCACACCCCCCTCCGCTCCCGATCCCGCTCCGCGCTCTCCGCCTTCCCGCCATTGTCTTGATCAGCTCACTCGCTGTCGTGACTGGCTGTCGTGATTCGTCTGTCGCCTCCTATCGGATCCCGAAAGAGAAAGACGCGCCGCACAATGACGGCGCGATGCCTGCTCACGCCAGCAGCGCGCCGATGAGTGGCGACATGGCCGGCGGAACTGTCGCCGCAGCGCAAGGCGCCGACCTCGTGTGGACTGCCCCCGCGCACTGGAAAACCAAAGCTGCTTCCAGCATGCGCAAGGGCAGCTTCATCGTGGACGATGGCGCCGGCGCCGTCGCGGACCTCGGCATCACTGCGTTTCCCGGTGACGTCGGTGGTGATTTGGCGAACGTCAACCGCTGGCGTGGCCAGTTGCAGCTCGAACCCATCACGGCGCCCGACCTCGGGAGCCAGATCTCCCGCATTGAAAACCCCGACCTCACCGTCTCGCTGGTCGACTTGGTAAATGGAGAACAGCGGATGCTCGCCGCCTTCGTGCCGTTCAACGGGGCGACGTGGTTCTTCAAGCTCACCGGCCCCACGGCACTCCTCGGAAAAGAAAAAGACGCGTTTGTCGCATTTCTTAAATCGGTCCGCCCGGCGCCAACACCCGTCGCAGCGGAAACCGCAACACCCGCCTCGTCCAACGCAGGCAACATGGCTGATACCGAGGTAATCAAAGCCGACGGACCGGGCCTCAAGTGGACCGCGCCGACCCACTGGCAGGCGAAACCGGCATCAGCGATGCGCAAGGCCAGCTACGCCGTAAATGGTGCAGACGGCCGCACGGCGGATCTTTCCATCACCGCTTTCCCCGGCGACGTCGGCGGCGAGCTCGCCAATGTGAATCGCTGGCGGGGACAGTTGGCCTTGCCACCTATCGCTGCGACCGAACTCGATACCGCCGTGACGCGCCGCGAAGTGAACGGTCTTCATCTCACGATCGTCGATCTCGCCGGCGGAGCGGCCGACGCGCGCCAGCGGCTGCTCGGCGCGATCGTGCCATTCGAAGGCGCGACGTGGTTCATCAAGCTGACCGGCCCCGATGCGCTGGTCGCCGCTGAGAGCCCCGTCTTTCAATCTTTCCTCAACACACTGCAAAAACCCTGATGGCCATGCTCACGTATCTTCGCGACCTACGCGCCATTCTCGTTTCTCTCAAGCTCACGGTCGTCCTGATCGTGTTCTCCATCGTTCTGATTCTCGCCGCGACGCTCGATCAGGTGCACCTCGGCATCTGGGCCGTGCAGCAGAAATATTTCCACGCTTTTGCGGTGTTTTGGAAGTTCGGCGATTTCTCGATCGCGGTGTTCCCCGGCGGCTACACGATCGGCGGGTTGCTGCTCATGAACCTCATCGCGGCGCATTTCTACCGGTTCAAACTGAGCTGGAGAAAATCCGGGGTCTATCTCGCCCATGCCGGTCTGATCATGCTGCTGATTGGCGAACTTCTTTCCGGCCTGTGGCAGGACGAATACCAGATGCGGATCGATAACGGAGAGACAAAGAATTATTCCGAGAGCTACCGTTCGGTGGAGCTTGCGATCACGGACACAACGGATCCGGCGTTTGATGATGTCGTCGCGATTCCCGAGGCGATCCTGGCGCACAAGGATACCGTGCAACATCCGAAACTCCCGTTTCGCGTCGCGATCAAGTCGTACCTCCCAAATTCCACGCTCCAGATGCGGACCGCGGTGGCGGGAGCTGCGCCGTCCGGCGCGACCGCCGGCATCGGCCCGCAATTGGTCGCGACGGTGCAACCGCTGACGTACAAGCAGGACGAGCGTAACCTGCCCAGCGCGCTGGTGGAGTTGATCGGACCGGAGGGTTCCATCGGAACCTGGCTCACCTCGGCGCTGCTCACGGAGCCGGAGAGTTTCGAGTTCGGCGGCCATCAGTACAAAATCGCGCTGCGCTTTGCCCGTCATTACAAGCCGTTCTCCCTCACGCTGCTGAAATTCAGCCA